>NZ_JBHUSF010000455.1:0-5371 GCF_042673295.1 Rhodococcus sp. NPDC057014 | reverse complement strand
CGATTGGGTTCCGGGGCATTGCCGTCCGAGTGTCACCGCGCGGTGTAGTTCTCCAGATCCGGGCGCTGAGTCATCCTCCAGTACTCCACATTCAGGAACGGCATCACGAACACCACTCGCCCGTGAGAGTTCCGGTAATACGTCGACATTCCCCGGTGAGTCCACACCGTGCGGGCATGCGTCGAATCGACGAGGTCGTTGTACTCACGATTCGCCGCCGGACGCGCATCGAGCGCCTTGATCCCGTTGCGGAACATCTCGGTGAGAAGACCACGGATGTAGCGCATCTGAACCTCCATGAAGAACATGAAGCTACCGCTGCCCGGGAACGAATTGGGGCCGCCCAGCATGAAGAAGTTCGGGAAGTCGGGGACCGACACTCCCAGATACGCCTTGGGATCGTCGTCGTTCCAGGCTTCCCGGAGCGTCAGCCCACCGATGCCCTTCACCTCCATCGAACTGATGAAGCGAGCAGCCTCGAAACCTGTCGCCCAGACGATGACGTCGACGTCCGTCTCCGTCCCGGTGTCGTCGACGAGGCCCTCGGCGCGCACCCCGGTGACGGACCGGTCGATCAGATCCACGTTGTCCTTGCGCAGGGTTGCAAACCAGCCGTTGTCGAGGAGGATTCGCTTACCGAACGGAGGGTAGTCCGGGAGCACCTTGTCCAGCAGGTCGGTCCGGTCCCCCACCTGCTGTGTGATGTATCTGGTGAAGTACTCGCGGTGCGCGTCGTTTCGCGCGTTCACCGAGCGCTCCGGATGGTCCCATTCGGGATCGACTCGCAGCGACTCGATGACCTTGTCGCCGAATTGCCAGAAGAGCCGGATCCAATACCAACTGTGGTAGATCGGGCAGGTCTGCATCAGTCTCCGGAGTTCCATCGGGATGGGCATCCGGAACTTCTCGAACGGCGCCACCCACTGCGGCGAGCGTTGGAAGATCGACAGATGCGCGACGCGGTCCGCGATCGCCGGGGCGATCTGCATCGAACTGGCACCGGTACCGACGACAGCGACGCGTTTGCCGTCGAGGTCCAGATTCTCCGGCCAGTCCGCCGAATGGAAGCTGATCCCCTCGAAGGTATCCATTCCCGGTACTTCAGGCCTCTTGGGGCGGTTCAGCACACCGACCGCGCTGATCACCACGTCCGAACGCAGAATGGACGCAGTGCCGTCCGGATTGCGCACCTCCACGGACCATTGCGCGGCCGCCTCGTCGAACGTCGCCGATCGAACCTCGGTACCGTAACGGACGCGTTCCCCTGCACCCAGGTCCTTCAACACACGACCGAAGTAGCCCTGCAATTCGTTGCGGAGTTCGAAGTGCGTGGTCCAGTCGTTCTTGGCGAACGAAAACGAGTACAGATGGCTGGGTGTGTCCACCCCCGCACCCGGATAGGTATTCTGCCACCAGTTTCCGCCTGCCTCCGGTTGCTTCTCGAGGATGACGTAGTTCACGCCCATGTCTTCGAGTTGTTGTGCAGCAGCAATTCCGGCGACACCGGTCCCGATGACGATGACCGAGAATCCCTCGGGCGCATCGACCGGTTCGAGTGACAGGCTCGGCGAGTCCGGCGCTGCGCGTCGCGCCAACTCGAGTGCGAGCATCGGTCCGTACTCGTCACCGACGGGTTCGCCCATGCACACACTCATCATTCGAACCGTGAGTTCCGGTGACGGGGTCTCGATCGCAGGACGGCCTCCGTCCTGCAGACTCAGAACAGCCTTCACCGCAGCCTCGCGAATCTCCTCCTGGATCGCGTCGTCGAGACCTCCTGAGTCGTGGTCGCCGAGGCCCTTGCCTCGGGTCGGGGTGTACGGAGCAGCGAGCCATTTCTGGTCGCCCGTCGTTTGGAACACAACCATGAGGAGCGAGGGCACATTCGCCCTGCCGACCGCTGTTCGAATCTCACACTCGGTGAGCCGGTCCGGGTTGAAGTCGTCGCCGGCCGCCCTGTCCGCGCCCGGATCACGATGTACTGCCGTCATTCGAGTACCTCTCGCATCGATGTGGCGATCGGAGCCGAACGCTCCTCGCCGAGATCATCCCGTCTTTCAACATAAGCGTTGACTGACTCTCACCCATGGTGACAGCGGCCATGGCCGATGTCAACGTCACAGTTGACGCTCCACGTCCATTCGATCCACGCACGTGTTGACAACCCAGGATGACACCGGGCAACATTCACGTTGACGACACTGTGGCTCGAGTCACAACGACTCGTCGCTCAACGATGTGTAATGCCCGCCTGGCGGTGCACACCCGAAACGGATGCAACCATGTCGAACACAACGAGTTCCACGTCCGGCACCGAAATGGTGCTCGACCTTCGCAAATCTCGAAAAGCACTCGTGGCCGGATCACTCGGCAACCTGATCGAGTGGTACGAGTTCGCGATCTATGCGTACATGGCGCCGATCATTGCGCCACTGTTCTTTCCGTCGGAGAACCCGACAGCGTCCATCCTGTCGACGTTCCTGCTCTTCGCACTTGCGTTCTTCCTCCGGCCGATCGGCGCAATCATCTTCGGGCGGATGACCGACCGCATGGGCCGCAAGCCTGTCCTCGCGATGATCATCGCGTTGATGACTGTCGCGACGACATGTATCGGACTTCTTCCGACGCATTCGGCAATCGGCATCGCCGCCCCGTTGCTCCTGACCCTGTGCCGGATCGCACAGGGCATCTCCGCCGGCGGAGAAGTGGGCGGAGCCGTCTCGTTGATGGTGGAATCGGCACCCGCCGACAAACGCGGCCTGTACGGGTCGTGGTCATTCGTCGGCACCACGCTCGGCTTCGTCCTCGGAGGCGGAGTCGCAACCGTGCTGGCGGTACTGCTCTCCGACGACGCGATGGCACAGTGGGGTTGGCGAATCGGCTTCCTCCTGGCCGCCCCGATGGGCATCATCGTTCTCTACCTGAGACTGAAGGTCGACGAGACGCCACACTTCAGGCAAGTCGCGGTCGAGATCGCGGCGGGCGAGCTTCCCGTATCAGACGACAACTCGCGCAGGCCGCTGTCCTACCTCCTCGCGACATTGGGCGTCGTGGTCGTGTACAACGCCGTCGGCAACACGTTCATGGTCGGCATGCCCACTTTCCTGTCGACGAGTTATGACATGTCCTTCGAGCGCTCCTACTTTCTCGCTCTCGTGACCGGAGCGGTCGCCGGTGCAACGATGCCTCTGTTCGGAACCCTGTCCGATCGAGTCGGCAGGCGTCCCGTTCTCATGTTCGGATCCGTTGCCGTGGTCCTGCTGTCGTACCCGCTCTACTACATGTTGAAGCTCGGATTCGGCGGTGGACTGATCGCACTGGTCATCGCCGGAATCCTCATCGGAGTGGTCGGCGGACCGATGCCGGCCTTCATGTCCGAACGGTTCCGCACACGCAACCGCGCCACCGGCGTTTCGGTAACCTACGCACTCTCCGTTGCCGTCTTCGGCGGCACAGCTCCGTACATCATCACCTGGTTGGCCTCGACCACGGGCGATCCTCTATCGGCCGCGTACTACACCCTGGGTTGCGCGGCGATCAGCGTCGCTGCCCTTCTGACGGTTCGCGGCGCGCAACGGAATCAACACCACCACCAACTCGAACTCTGACTCCACACCAATTCGACGAAAGAAGCACTCGTGCAACTAGAAGGTAAGCGGATCCTGGTCACCGGCGGCGCGCAGGGGATCGGCGCCGCGATCGTCAAGGCGTACGTCGCCGAGGGAGCGCAGGTCCGCTCCTACGATCTGAACGAAGCAGGCGGACAGAGTACGGCCGAGGAAGCCAACGAAGCCGGGCCCGGCTCGGTGACATTCTCGAAATTGGATATCACCGACGGTACCGCCACCGAGTCACTCTTCCGCAGCGCCGCAGAAGAACTCGGCGGCATCGACGTACTGGTGAACATCGCCGGCCTGCAACGCTCGGCCATGGCAGAGGACATCACGGCCGAGCTCTTCGAGAGCATCTACCGAGTCAACGTTCTCGGCACGATTCACACCAACCAGTCGGCGTTTCGAATCATGAAGGACGCCGGGACCGGGGCAATCATCAACTTCGGCTCGATGTCCGGCTTCACCGGGGAGCTGTCGAACGCCACCTACGGATCCTCGAAAGGCGCCGTTCACACGTGGACCCGGACCGTCGCACGCGAATGGGGACCGTCGGGAATTCGGGTGAACGCGGTTCTTCCGTATGTGAACACACCGATGTTCGACAAGTACACCAGCTCACTCGGCCCCGAGGAGCTCGCCGCGTACCAGGAGCAACTGCGGAAGGACATCCCGCTCGGCGGAACCTTCGGAAACGCCGAGCGCGATCTGGCCCCGGTCCTGGTCTTCCTCGCCGGCGATGCATCGCACTTCATCACCGGTCAACTGCTCCCCGTCGACGGCGGGTTTGCTGCAGTTCGTTGATCGAACTCGGATGGAACTGCGACCAGCCGATCGGCCCACCGGCCGGTCGGCTGGACATCGCTCCGGCAGAACGCGGCGACCGCCTCCACGCTCGCGCACCAGACCCTGAAAACCGATCTACCTGGCATTTCTGGTGCCCCCAGTCGGACTCGAACCGACACTTGGCGGATTTTAAGTCCGCTGCCTCTGCCAATTGGGCTATAGGGGCTACCGGTCGCCGAGGGTGTTGCTCGGTGACCGTGCGCAGATCACCCTAGCTCAGGCGATCGACAAGGCGATTCCGTCGAGGATGTCGTGTTCGCTGACGACGAGTTGGTCGATGCCGGCCTTTTTCTCGAATGCGTCGGCGAGGGTGAGGGTCACGATCGCTCCGCCGCCGATGACGTCGACCCGTCCGGGATGCATCGGTCCGAGCGCGGCGCGTTCGGTGTGGGTCATGGCGATCAGCGAGTTGCAGACCTCCCGCAGCCGGGGCAGCGGGATACGGGAGAGATGCACCTGCTCGGCGTCGTATTCGGGGAGTTCTTTCGCGACTGCGGCGATCGTGGTCATCGTGCCGGCGACGCCGACCCAGGTGTGCGCCTGTTCGACGGGGACGCGGGCGAACGCGTCGTCGAGGCGTTGCTGCGCGAACGCCCGGGCGTCGTCGATCTGCACCTGTGTCGGCGGGTCGTCGTGCAGGCAGCGCTCGGTGATGCGCACGCACCCGATGTCGGTGGAGAAGGCGGCATGGACGCCGGATTCGTCGCCGAGCACCACTTCGGTGGAACCGCCGCCGAGGTCCACGACCACGAACGGCCCCTGGGAGTGATCGAGTTCCCCGACCGCACCGTTGAACGACAGTCGCGCTTCCTCGTCGCCGGTGATGACTTCGGCCCCGGCGCCCGGGATGACGGCGCCGAGCACGTCGCGGGTCATCGAGAAGAAGTCCTCCCGATTGGACGCGTCGCGGGTGG
>NZ_JBHUSF010000454.1:0-5432 GCF_042673295.1 Rhodococcus sp. NPDC057014 | reverse complement strand
GGCAATTGCCTGTGCGGCTGACCAATTCGTGGGAGACCGGAGCGGTTCAGTCGGGCAGCGCGTACGTGGCCCAGGCCCGGGCGAGCACGTCGCCGTCGAGCGTGCAGGTGACGGCGACGTCGGTCATGCGCACGCCGTCCTGGACGTACGTCTGCTGCAGCGAGGACGTGAAGTCCGCCCCGGACGGCACGGCCCGCCGGATGCGGGTGCGGAACCTGCGGAGATCGCCGGGGAACTGCTCGGCGCAGTGGCGCTCGAGCAGGTCTGCCGACCGGTCGTCCGGTGTCGCGGCGCCGGTGAAACTGTTCGTCCAGAACTCGTAGACCAGTTGCTCGTCCCGGTTGCGGAAGCGCACGAGCAGGTCGTGGTCGCCCACCCTGCGGACCTGTGCCGTCAGCGCGTCGTCCGGCGTCCGGCGCGGTCGCAGCAGGAGAAAGTCGTGCTCGACGGCGGCCCCCGGCTCGGGTGCGACGACCATCCCGTCCGGGACGGCGTCGGCGCACAGCCGGCGGATCTCCGCTGTGCACGGCTGCGAAGAGGTGAGTGCGGCCATCGTTCCTCCCAAATCACGGGGTCTGTGTTCCGCACGGTAGTCGCCGCGGCCCGCAAACGGGGGCCGTGGTCCCTGTGATCGGGACGCCCAAAACGCGCCGCGACGGCCGGATACGAAAGCCTCTCGCTCAGTGGGAGAGTCGGGTACCGCTGCGCGCCGTGTGCGCCGACTATGAGCTACACCACACCCCGAGGGTGTTCTTGACGTACAGCGAGGCGGAGGTAGACATGGCGCGCAACAGTGCCGTTGACGGCGACGAAGTCCGGATGATCGAAGTGGGATCGGCACCAACGCGTTTCGCGCGAGGGTGGCACTGCCTGGGTCTGGCGAAGACCTTCCGGGACGGCGCCCCGCACCAGATCGACGCGTTCGGCACGTCGCTGGTGGTGTTCGAGACGTCCGACGGCACCCTCAGTGTGCTCGACGCCTACTGCCGCCACATGGGCGGCAACCTGGCGCACGGCACCGTGAAGGGCGACTCGATCGCCTGCCCGTTCCACGACTGGCGCTGGGGCGGCAACGGCAAGTGCACCGGAATCCCGTATGCGCGGCGCGTCCCGCCGCTGGCACGGACCCGGGCCTGGACGACCATCGAGCGCAACGGGCAGCTGTACGTCTGGAACGACCCGCAGGGCAACCCGCCGCCCGCCGACGTGACGATTCCCGAGATCGAGGGATTCGGCTCTCCGGAATGGACCGACTGGACCTGGAATTCGCTGCTCGTCGAGGGTTCGCACTGCCGCGAGATCGTCGACAACGTGGTCGACATGGCGCACTTCTACTACGTCCACTTCTCGTTCCCGCGCTACTTCAAGAACGTCTTCGAAGGGCACGTAGCCACGCAGTACATGCAGTCGACGCCTCGCCACGACATCTCGGTGGGCACCAGCTACGACGACCCCAATTCCACGCTGCGCTCGGACGCGTCGTACTTCGGCCCGTCCTACATGATCGACAAGCTGTGGAGCGAAGCGAACGGCATGATGATCGAGACGGTGCTGATCAACTGCCACTACCCGGTCACCGCCAACTCGTTCGTCCTGCAGTGGGGCGCCATGGTGAAGAAGCCCGAGGGACTGTCGGACGAGGTGGCGAACGGCATGGCTGCCCAGTTCGCGGAGGGCGTGGAGCTCGGGTTCAAGCAGGACGTCGACATCTGGCTGAACAAGTCGCGCATCGACAACCCGTTGCTGTCGGAGGAGGACGGGCCGGTGTACCAGCTGCGCCGCTGGTACCAGCAGTTCTACGTCGACGTCGAGGACATCACCGAGGACATGACGAAGCGCTTCGAATTCGAGATCGACACGACCAGGGCGGTGCAGAGCTGGGAGGCGGAGGTTGCCGACAACCTCGCCAACGGCGTCGTGCCGCTCGACACCAACGCCTGAGCCCGCTCGCACAAGAAGGACACGACAGATGACCCACGAGGTTCTCGACAACATCATGGCGATCGCGGATCAGCTCCGCGATCAGGCGCCCGAGGCCGAGCGGATCGGCCGGCTGCCCGACGACACGGCGAAGAAGCTCCGCGAGGCCGGGCCGATCAAGCTGCTCCAGCCCGGCAAGTACGGCGGCCACGAGGCTCACCCGCGCGAGTTCGCGGAGACGGTGATGGCTGCGGCCTCCCTCGACCCGGCCACGGGCTGGGTGTGCGGCATCGTCGGCGTACACCCCTGGCAGTTGGCGTTCGCCGACCCGAAGGTGCAGGACGAGGTGTGGGCGGCCGACAACGACACCTGGATGGCCTCGCCGTACGCGCCGACCGGGATCGCGACGCCCGTCGACGGCGGCTACCTCTTCAGCGGACGCTGGCAGTTCTCGTCGGGCACCGATCACTGCGACTGGATCTTCCTCGGCGCGATGCTCGGCGACAAGGACGGCGCCATGGCGCTGCCGCCGAAGATGCTGCACATGATCCTGCCGCGCAGCGACTACGAGATCGTCGAGGACTCGTGGAACGTCGTCGGGCTCAAGGGCACCGGGTCCAAGGACATCATCGTCCGGAACGCGTTCGTCCCCGACTACCGGGTGATGGACGCCGACGAGGTCATGAACGGCACCGCGGTGCAGAAGTTCGGGCGCACCGAGACGCTGTACAACATGCCGTGGTCGACGATGTTCCCGCTCGGGATCTCCTCCGCCGTGGTGGGAATCGCCGAGGGCGCCCTGGCCGCCCACCTCGACTACCAGCGCGACCGCGTCGGCGCGCAGGGCACCGCGATCAAGGACGACCCCTACGTTCTGTTCGCCGTCGGCGAGGCCGCGGCCGACATCAACGCCGCCCGCCAGGAACTGCTCGCCAACGTCGACAGGATCTGGGATCTCGTCGAATCGGGCAAGGAGGTCACGTTCGAGGACCGCGCCGCCGGACGCCGCACTCAGGTGCGGGCGGCGTGGCGGGCAGTCACCGCCGTCGACCAGATCTTCGCCCGCTCCGGCGGCAACGCGCTGCGCATGGACAAGCCCCTGCAGCGGTACTGGCGGGACGCGCACGCGGGCCTGGCGCACGCGATCCACGTGCCGAGCACCGTGTACCACGCGTCGGCGCTCAGCTCGCTCGGCCTCGACCCGGCCGACAACCTCAAGTCGATGATCTGACCGTCGCCGGAACACGAAAACACCAGAAGGACAACACATGACAGACATCAAGGGCCTGGGCTACGTCAAGATCCAGACCAACGACCTGGAGCGGTGGCGCACGTTCGCGTTCGACGTCCTCGGATTCGCCGAGGGGTCGGGACCGGACGAGGATGCCCTGTACCTGCGCATGGACGAGCGCGCTGCCCGCATCGTGATCGTGCCGGGCGAGACGGACGAAGTGGTCACCATCGGGTGGGAGGTCCGCGATCACGCGGGCCTGGTCCGCGTCCAGGAGGCCGTCGAGGGCGCGGGGATCGCCGTCAAGCCGCTGTCGGTGGAAGAGGCCGACGCGCGCCGAGTCGAAGAGGTGATCACGTTCCAGGATCCGACGGGCGCGACGATCGAGATCTTCCACGGCGCCGTCCTCGACCACAGCCCGGTGGTCACCCCGTTCGGCGCGAAGTTCGTCACCGGGGCGCAGGGCCTCGGCCACGTGGTGCTGCCCGTGATGGACTTCGGCGGGGCGTTCGACTTCTACACCGAGGTGCTCGGGTTCCTGCCCCGCGGCGCGTTCCGCATCCCGGCGCCGCCGGAGTTCGGTCCGATGCGGGTGCGCTTCATGGGCGTCAACGAGCGGCACCACAGCCTTGCGCTGTGCCCCGCACCGCACGGCGGCGCGCCGGGACTGGTGCACATCATGGTGGAGGTCGACACGCTCGACGCCGTCGGGCAGGCTCTCGACCGCGTCGTCAAGGACGGGTTCTCCGTCTCCTCGACGCTCGGCCGCCACACCAACGACAAGATGGTGTCGTTCTACGTGCGTGCCCCCGGCGGCTGGGACATCGAGTTCGGCACCGACGGCATGAAGGTGGACGAGACGTACTACTCCGCGGAGGAGATCACCGCCGACAGCTACTGGGGCCACGACTGGTCGGGGAGTGAGCCGCTGGCGGCGATGTAAGGGGTGTCCGGGCCCGGTGTGCGTATCCACTCGATGCGCGCACCGGGCCTTTCGGCTGTTCGGGGGGCTGCGTCCCGACCACTATTGCAAATAGGTATATGCCTATTTATAGTAAGTGTCGCCAGTCACACAGCGCGGCGCCGCACCGAGCAGCGCCGTTACGGAGGTCCCCATGACGACGACACTCAGCCCCACCCCCACCGCCGGCCTCGATCGCGCCGCCCTTCTCCTCGACGCCTTCGACGGCCCGGGCAGGCTCACGCTCGCGCAGATCGTGCGCCGCACGGGGCTCCCGCGCTCCTCCGCGCACCGGATGCTCGAACGTCTCGTCCAGCTGCGGTGGCTCCGCCGGGAGGGCCGGGACTACGAACTCGGCATGCGGCTGTTCGAACTCGGGTCCCTCGCCGTGCACCAGGACCGCCTGCACCGGGCCGCGCTGCCCTTCCTGCACGAACTGCACCGCCTCACCGGGCACGCCGTGCACCTCGCGGTGCTGGAGGGGATCGACGTCGTCTACCTGGAGAAGATCGCCGGACGGTTCGGCGTCGGGCTGCCGTCCCGCGTCGGCGGCCGCCAGCCCGCACACTGCACGAGCGTCGGCAAGGTGCTGCTGGCCCACTCACCCGAGTCCGTGGTCGACCGGGTCGTCGAGGCCGGTCTGCCCCGCAGCACACGATTCAGCATCGACTCACCCGCCGCGTTCCGCGCCGAGTTGCAGAAGACCCGCGAACGCGGAGCCGCCTACGACCGCGAAGAGGATCTGGTGGGCGTCAGCTGCGTCGCGGTGCCCGTGGGCACCGAGGACAACGTGGTGGCCGCCATCTCCGTGTGCGGTCCGAGCAGCCAGATCAAGCTCGACCACCGTCTGACCGCGCCGATTCGGATGTCCGCCAAGGGCACCTGGCGCAATTACATGTCGACCGCGACACCGGCAGGCGGCCGCGCCGACCGCTACTCCGCCTGAGGCGGGACGAAGGAGCACGAATGCCGCTCGACGAGCAGGCCGAGACCATCCTCCGGGGACTCAACGAGAACTTTCCCCGGGTCGAAACCATGACCGGCGCCCAGGCTCGGGCGGCGACGAAGGCCGGACGCAAGGCCGTCGCCGACCCCGAACCGGTCGGTGAGGTGCGCGACCGGGAGATTCCCGGCGGTGCCGGATCGATTGCGGTACGTATCTATTCGCCCGCGGGGAACTCCGCGGGACCACTTCCGGTCGTCGTCTTCTTCCACGGCGGCGGGTTCGTGATCTGCGACCTCGACAGCCACGACGGCTTCTGCCGCGCCATGTGCAACGGGATCGGCGCCGTCGTCGTCTCCGTCGACTACCGCCTGGCC
>NZ_JBHUSF010000453.1:0-5568 GCF_042673295.1 Rhodococcus sp. NPDC057014 | reverse complement strand
GATCACAGCGGGATGTTCTTGTGGTCGCCGCGGGTGGCGGGGGCCGCGGCGAGGGCGGCGGTGACGACACTGCGCGTCTTGGCCGGGTCGATCTCCTCGTCCACCACACCGATCGCAACGGCACGGTCGACGCCACCGGCGATGCTCTCGTGCTCCACGGCCAGCCGCTCGTGCAGGGCCTCCCGCTCTTCTTCCGGCGCCGCGGCCAGGGCCCGCTTGTGCAGGATGCCCACTGCCGCCTTGGCGCCCATGACTGCGACCTCGGCGTCGGGCCACGCGTAGACGGCGGTGGCACCGAGAGCGCGGGAATTCATCGCGATGTAGGCGCCGCCGTAGATCTTGCGGGTCACGACCGTCACCCGGGGCACGGTGGCCTCGGCGAACGCGTGGAGCAGTTTGGCTCCGCGGCGCACGACGCCTTCCCATTCCATGCTCACCCCGGGGAGGTATCCCGGAACGTCCACGACCACGACCAGCGGGATGCCGAACGCGTTGCACAGCCGGACGAAGCGAGCCGACTTCTCGGCGCTCTCCGAGTTCAGGCACCCACCCAGGCGGAGCGGGTTGTTGGCGATGACACCGACGGTGCGGCCACCGAGGCGTCCGAGCCCGGTGACGATGCTGCGGGCGTAATTGCCCTGCAGTTCCTCGAAACTCGACTCGCCCTCGACGTTGTCGAGAAGTTCGTGCACGATCGGGCGGACGTCGTAGGCGCGCTTCGCCGACTCCGGCATGAGCGCGCGGAGATCGGTGTCGCCGTGCGCGGCCGCGGCCTGATCGAACTCGCCCTGCTCGCAGAACATGGACACCAGGCGGCGTGCCCGGTGCAGCGCGTCACCCTCGTCGTGGGCGGCGATGTGCGCCACACCCGACTTCTTGGTGTGCGTGTCGGGGCCGCCGAGCGACACCATGTCGACCTGCTCGCCGGTGACGCTGCGGACCACATCGGGTCCGGTGACGAATACGCGGGCCTCGGGCGCCATGATGACGACGTCGGTCAACGCGGGACCGTATGCCGCTCCACCGGCCGCGAAGCCGAGGACGACGGAAATCTGTGGGACGCGGCCGGACGCGCGGACCATGGCCTCGAAGACCAGTCCGACGGCGTGCAGGGCCTCGACGCCCTCGGCGAGACGCGCGCCACCCGAGTGCCAGAGCCCGACGATAGGGGCATCTTCCTCGAGGGCGGTATCGATCGCCGTCACGATGTGCTTGCAGCCCTCGACACCCATGGCGCCGCCCATGACGGTGGCATCGGAGCAGTAGGCGATGGTGCGGACACCGTCGATGTTGCCGGACGCGGCCAGCACACCGGACTTGTCACGCGGATGGAGTGGGACGACCGTCCCGGCGTCGAACAGCTTCTCCAGGCGCGCAAGGGGATCGCGCGGATCGATCGACGCATCGGACTTCGTCGCGGGTGCCAGGATTGTCATCGCGTCCTCCTCTGTAGCGGGCCCCTCGTGGGCTGTCGATGGGTGGAGACCCCTTCACTGAAGGGGTCTCCACCCGCGATCTAGCAGGACCGGCTGTCAGGCCCGGCCGAAGGCGAGCGCGACGTTGTGCCCACCGAAACCAAACGAGTTGTTGATCGCGAAATCGATCTCGCCGTAACGGGCTTCGCCCTTGACGACATCCAGGTCGATCTCTGGATCCTGATTCTCGAGATTCAGCGTGGGCGGAATGACTCCGTCACGCAGACTCAGGACCGTGAGCACCGCCTCGAGCGCACCGACGGCGCCGATCGAGTGCCCCAACGCGGACTTCGGTGCGTACACCGCAGCATGGTTGCCGACGGCAGCCTTGATGGCGTTCGCCTCGGCGGTGTCACCGATCGGCGTGGCCGTGGCGTGCGCGTTGATGTGCTGGATGTCCTTCTTCGTCAATCCAGCAGTCTCGATCGCCCTCGTCATGGCCCGCGCAGCGCCCGAACCCGAGGGGTCGGGCGCGACGATGTGGAACCCGTCGGAGGTGATCCCCGCGCCCATCAGCCGGGCGTGGATGGTGGCGCCGCGAGCCTTGGCGTGCTCCTCGGTCTCGAGGACCATCATCGCTCCGGCCTCACCGAACACGAAGCCGTCGCGATCCTTGTCGAACGGCCGTGAAGCCGCCTTCGGATCGTCGTTGCGAGTGCTCAGCGCGCGCATCATCGCGAAACTCGCGATCGGCACGGCGTCGAGGTAACCCTCCACACCACCGGCGACGATGATGTCGGCGTCGCCCATCACCAGCATGCGGTACGCATGGGCGATGGCCTCGGAACCCGAGGAGCAGGCCGATACGGGAGTGATCACTCCGGCGCGAGCCCCCAGCTCGAGTCCGACGGTGGCCGACGGACCGTTGGGCATCACCATCTGGACGGCGAACGGCGACACCTTGCGGTAGCCACCGGCCTTCATCTTCTCGACGGCGTCGATCAGAGCCTCGCCGCCGCCGAGCCCGGTGCCGATCACGACGCCGAGGCGATCCTTGTCGACCTCCGGGCTTCCCGCGTTCTCCCAGACCTGACGGCCCAGGACGAGCGCCAGCCGCTCGACGAAGCTCATCCGCCGGATCTCGACCCGGGACAGCGACTCGTCGGGCGACACCTTCAGCTTGCCGCCGATCGTCACCGGAAGGTCGTTCTCCGTGACGAACGCTTCCTGGATGGTGTCGATGCCGCTCTCGCCGGCCAACAGGCCTTTCCACGTGGCATCCACGTCACCAGCGATCGACGTCGTAGCCGCGAGGCTGGTGACGACGATGTTGGGGAACTGTCTCCCGTTGGTCGAGGCGGAAGTCACGGCTGAGCTCACTCCTCGTCGTTCTTGGCAGCTTCGAGCTTGGCCTTCACGGCCTCCGCGTCGGCGCCACCTTCTGCTTCGAGCTTCTGGATGTAGGACACGGCGTCACCGACGGTGCGCAGTCCGGCGAGATCCTCGTCGGGAATCTTCACCCCGTACTTGTCCTCGGTCTGGACGGCGATCTCAACCATGGAGAGGGAGTCGATGTCGAGGTCGTCGACGAAAGACTTTTCGATGGTCACCTCGGACGGCTCAATACCGGTGACCTCCTCGATGATCTCCGCGAGTCCGGCGATGATGTCTTCCTGGGTGGCGGCCACTGAGTGGCTCCCTTCTGATTCGATGTAGATGTATCTGGAGTTGTGCAGGCACGTCCCCATCGGCCGCGCCTGCGGGCCCTGCACGCACCGAGGTGCGCGCAGCAAACTAGCCGAGTTCTGTCAGTTCGGCTAGCGCGGAGATATCCCCCGGGGTCTTGAGTGCCAGGGTCGGCGTGCCGCGCATCTCACGCTTGGCGATACCGACCAGGGTTCCGGCTGGTGGAAGTTCCGCGATCGCCGAGACCTGAGCGGTCCGCAAGCTCGCGGTACACAGGTCCCAACGCACAGGTCGGGTTACCTGCGCGGCCAGCTTAGTCAGTGCGTCGGCTCCGGATGCGACCGGTGCGCCGTCGGCGTTGGAGAGCAGAGTGCGGGTGGGTTCGCCCGGTGTGATCTTGGACGCAGCCTCGGTGACGGCCTCCTGCGCGGGAGCCATGAACCGGGTGTGGAACGCGCCCGCGACGGGCAGTGCGCGCACCCGCGCCTTCTCCGGCGGGTTGGCGGCGAGTTCCTCGAGCGCCGTCAGCAGACCTGCCGCGACGATCTGGCCGGCCGCGTTGCGGTTGGCCGGTTCGAGGCCCAGCTCGTCGAGACGGGCGAGCACCTCGGTCTCGTCGCCCCCGAGGACGGCAGACATGCCGGTCGGCTCGAGTGCGCAGGCCTTGGCCATCTCCGCACCGCGGACCGCGGCGAGGGCGACGGCGTCGTCGGCGGAGAGGACCCCGGCGACGGCGGCCGCGGCGAGTTCACCGACGGAGTGCCCGGCTGCGATGGTGTCTGCGGGAACCAGGCCACGCGAGTCGAGTTCCTCGAATGCGAGGATCGCGGCGGCCACGACGAGGGGCTGAGTCACCGACGTGTCGGTGATCTCCTCCGCCGTCGCGGTGGTACCGAGGCGGACGAGGTCGAGGCCGGCGGCCTTCGACCACAGTGCGACACGGTCATGAGAACCCGGCAGCTCCAACCAAGGGATGAGCATGCCGGGAGTCTGAGAGCCCTGACCCGGGGCGAGCAACGAAATCACTCTTCAAGAGAACACCGTCAACCGCGTACCGCGAGATGTCGTTGCGAATGAACCTTTGTCGGCGGATTTGTTGGGTTCCCACAAAATTGCACGTGGGCTCCTCGCATCGAATCTGGACAGACGTTCGTTACAGCCCTGCTTCTCCGAATGGGAAGGGTGTGACTGGTGTTAAACGTGATATGGGTTCGTTATGGGAATGTGTCAATCGACCCACGGTGGCAGCCACTCTGAGCACATACGCATCCCGCGGATTCGTCGGATCGCGCCCGGTGACCTCCGCGATTCTCTTGAGTCGATACCGCACAGTATTTGGATGAACAAACAGCTGCCGGGCGCAAGTCTCAACCGCACCTCCACAGTCGAGATACGCGTCCAGAGTGTCGGTGAGAACACCGCCGGCGGCCGCCAGCGGAGCGACCAGATGGTCGTTGAGAGCGGTGACTGCGGCGTTGTCCCCGAGCAGTGCCCGCTCGGGTAGCAACTCGGCCGCGTGGACGGGCCGGGGGGCGCCCCGCCAGCCGGCGACCGCCTGCATCGCGGCAAGCGCCTCGACGGCGCTGAAGTGGGCGGCGCCGAGCGTCGGCGTGGTCGGTCCGATGATCACCGGCTCGTCCGAGAACTTGCCGAGCAGGTCGGTCATGAAACTCGAGTGCCCCGACCCCTCCTGCAGCTCGCCGCTGACGACCATCACCAGCCGCGAACCCTGCACGACGGCGAGAGCGGCCCGGCCGTGCCTCTGCGCGATGGTGTGGACGGTGCCGACGACGGAGACGCGTTCGTCCTCGGGAGGTGTGCCGACGATGACCGTGGCGGGAGCGGTGGCATCCCAGTTGAGGGTCGCCGCCCGCGACAACATGTCGGACCCGGTGTCGCCGCGGACCACGGCGTCGACGACGAGGGCCTCGAGCCGCGTGTCCCAGGCACCGCGGGACTCCGCGGCACTCGCATACACGGAGGCGGCCGCGAAACCCAGTTCGCGGCCGTAGCGCAGCACGGCCTCGGTGAGCGCGATCAGCTGCTGATCGTTCCGGGCGAGCGCCGGAAGCCACTGCTCGAAGAACTCCATCGCCACCCGCACCATGTCCACCGTCTGGCTGAGCGTGAGCCTGCGCGCCAGATCCTGCGGAATCACCTGGAACGCGTCCAGGCTGAACCGGATGTCACTGTCCGGGTTCTTCAGCCATTCGAGGAAGTTGACCACCGCGGTCTGGACCAGCAACTGCACGTTGGAACGCTGAGCGGCGTCGAGGTCGTCGAAGAACGGAAGTTGATCCTGCATCGTCGTGACGGCCTCGGTCGAGAGGCGACCGGAGAACTGTTTGACGCGACGCAACAGTGCGTCGGGCAACGGATCCCGGGTTTGTCGTCTGCGGGAGACCAGCGGACTCTGCTCGACCATAGTCAAGAACCTACGCGCACCGCCGCCCGTGTTGTCCGACGG
>NZ_JBHUSF010000452.1:0-5589 GCF_042673295.1 Rhodococcus sp. NPDC057014 | reverse complement strand
GCGACGGAGATGGCGGAGCGGGTGACCAGTGAGGCGGTGCAGATCCACGGCGGTGCCGGGTACACCACCGATTTCCAGGTGGAGCGGCACTGGCGCGATGCCCGGTTGACGAAGATCTTCGAGGGCACCAGCGAGATCCAGATGCGGATCATCTCCGACGAACTGCTGGGGAGGGCGGCCGAATGAGCACACTCACCACGAGCATCGCTGTCGGCGATCGCACTGTGAGCGAACCAAGGCGAGTCTCCGAACTCGCACTGTCCCTGCCGGAACCGTCGTTGACGGGAATCGTTCTCGCGGGAATGCTCACTCCCCGGCCGACCGCCGAAGCCACCCGCACCGGGCTGCAATGGAATGCGGAGTGCGCGGTGACGGGTCCCGACGTCGTCCACGTCGAGTCCGTTGTCACGCGGGTCGAGCAGTCGGCGGACGGGATCATCATCGATCGTCACGTGCGGCTGGTCGACCACGGTGGGTCGGTCCGCGAGCAGGGTATCGAGACGTGGCGCCTGCCCGACCCCGCCGGCGTCCGATACGACCCGGCGGTGGACTTCTGCACCCCCGCCTGGGGAGAGGTTCTCCGAGAATCGCTCTCCGCCGACCCTGCCTTCGCGTCCGCGCTGGCGACGTGGGACGGCACGGTGGGTCTGCGCTGCACCGACGCCTCGGGCGGGGCCCGCGAGGTGCACCTGCGGATCTACCGCGGCCGGATCATCGACGTCGCGCGCCGCGTCCCCGGTGGGGCCACGTTCACGCTCGTCATCCCGGCCGTGACGTGGGTCGACCTGGTGGTCGCCGAACACAACGACTTCATGCGCCGCGCGATCAGCGGTGAATTCTCCTCCAGCGGCGACGGGTACGAGTACCTGCGACTCACCAAGCCGCTCGACATCGTCATCGCCCATGCCCGCGCCGCCGCACGTGAGTGGCAAAGCGTGTCGGGGCACACATTGCCACTCACGTGCGGAAGGGAGGCCCGGTCATGATCGAGGCCCGGTACCTGGACATCGACGGCGCGCTCGGCTTCGTCGAAATCGTCACCCCCGACAATCGTCGGGACATCGAAACACCCACCGTCCTGTGCCTGCACACCGCCGGGCAGAGCGGAGTCCAGTGGCGCCACGCCGCATCCGCACTGGCCGACCGCGGCTACCGGGTGATCGTCCCCGACCTTCCGGGCCATGGGCGTTCCGAGCCCGCCGTCGACGGCCCGATCACCAGCATCGTGGTGTTCGCGGACTGGCTCGGGAAGGTCCTCGACGCCCTCGCCGTCGAACGGCCGTTCGTGATGGGATGTTCCATCGGGGGCAAGCTGACCCTCGAACTCGCGACACGGACGTCCAGGCCGCTCGCCGGAGCGATCGCGATGGAGGCGGAGGCAGGCCCGGGCCGCGTCAACGTCGGCGGATTGCGTCGCGAACTCGAGGACGTCGCCGGACCCAGCCGCGCCGACCGCACGTATCTGGGCACGCTGGCGTCCATCGGGCGCTCCGTGCCCGAAGCGCAGGCCCGCCTGATCGCCACGATGCACAAGCGCGAGGATCCGGAGATCTCGTCCTCGGACCTCATCGCCTGGGGAACGCACGACGTGCGGGACCGTCTCGCCGACATCACGTGCCCCATCAGGCTCGTCGCCGGTGCGCAGGACCCGTGGATCCGGGCCGGACTCGTCGAGCAGGCCGCAGCGAGAATCGAGGCCGCCCGGCCGGGATCGACGACTTTCACCCTGCTCGACGACATCGGCCACTACCCCATGGAGGAGATCGACGACTTCGCGTCGGTGGCGGACGGCTGGCTGACGGAACTGCGCACCGCGGCGGTGCTCTCGTGACGGCGCACGACACGGCCACGCGCCGTGACACTCTCGCCGCGCTGCTCGACGAACTCGTGACGGCCGACCCGACGGCCCCCGCCACGATCGACGTCGTCGACGGCGAACCGATCGTCTCGGGCCGCGCCGACCTCCGCGACCGCGTCGAGACACTGAAGTCGGAACTTGCAACGGTCGGTGTGCGCCGCGGCCAGTGCGTGGCTGTGCTGCTGCCGAACTGGTCCGATGCCATCGTCTGGCAGCTCGCCTCGTCGGCGGTCGGAGCACACGTCATCGGCGTGAACACCCGGTACAACACGCACGAGATCGCGCACATCCTCACCTCCGCGCGACCCGCGGTAGTGGCCGTGGCCGACCACTTCCACGGCCTCGACCTGTTCGGGCGACTCGAAGAGGCGCAGCAGTCCGTCGACCTGCCGGCACCGGCGGTCGCGGTGGTGCGCGGCCCCGCGGCCGCGGGCGAGGCTCCCGATCCGACGCGATTCGACCTCGGCGGCGGCGCCTGGACCGCGGGCAGCGCGGACGCCGGCGATGTTCGGGCGCCGGAGACACCCGACATGGCCACCACGACCGCCGCGGGCGAGCGGGCGGACCCCGGCGACCCGCTCGCAGTCGCGTTCACCACGTCCGGCTCCACCGGCGTTCCGAAACTCGCGGCCCATCGGGAATCCGCGGTGGTCCGGCACGCCCGCGCCGACGCCGTCGTCCTCGACGTCGAGCCCGGCGACGTCACGCTCTGCGTGCTACCGGTGTCGGGCGTGTTCGGATTCAGCACGGCCCTGGCGACTCTCGCCGGCGGCGGCGCCCTGCTGATGGAACCCGTCTTCGACGCCGCGTCCACGCTGGGCCGCATGCAGTCGCTGAAGGTGACACACGTGGTCGGCGGCGACGACCTCTTCACCCGTCTCCTCGACACGTGGCACGGGGGCGACCGCGCCGACCTGTCGTCGTTGAAGCGGCTCGGGATCGCCGACTTCCTCGGCCGTTCGCACGAGGTGGCCGCATGGGTCCGGGACGAATTCGACGCCGTCACCACGGGCGTCTTCGGGTCCTCCGAGGTGTTCGCCCTGATGCTGCTGTGGGATGTCACCGATCCGGAAGCCGTGCGCTGGAACGGCGGCGGGCGTCCGGTGGAACCCGCCATCGAGATCCGGATAGCCGACCCCCTGGACGATTCCGTTCTCCCCGACGGCGAGCAGGGCGAGCTTCAGGTGCGCGGACCGAACGTCGTCGACGCGTACCTCGGCAATCCGGATGCGGCCGCGCGAGCATTCACGTCGGACGGATGGTTCCGCAGCGGCGACCTGGCCGTCGCCACCGGAGACGGCGGCTATACCTACGTGTGCCGGATGGGGGATGTGCTCCGGCTGCGCGGATTCCTCGTGGATCCGGCCGAGATCGAGCACCGGATCGCCGAACACGACGGCGTCCACCTCACGAAGGTCGTGGGCATCACCGGGACCGGCGGATACACCGAAGCCGTCGCGTTCGTCGTCCCGGCCGAGAACACCGACGTCGACGCCGCCGAGCTCAAGTCGTGGTGCGCAGAGTCGTTGGCGGCGTTCAAGGTTCCCGCCGCCGTGCACATGATCGAGGAAATGCCGACCACCGTGGGCGGCAACGGAGCCAAGATCCGAGCGGTCGAACTGCGCGAATGGGCGCAGCGCTGGACCGATCACGAAAGGGATTTCCGCAGTGCCTGAAAACTCGAACACGAAGGCGACCGATGTCGTCGTCTGTGAGCCCCTCCGCACCCCCGTCGGCAGATACGGCGGCCAATTCACGGACGTTCCCGCCGCCGACCTCGGCGCCCGTGTGGTGTCCGAACTGCTCGACCGCACCGGAGTGGATCCGGGCAGCATCGACGACGTGATCTTCGGTCAGTGCTACCCGAACGGCGAGGCACCCGCCATCGGCCGCGTCGTGGCCCTCGATGCGGGGATGCCGGTGACGGTTCCCGGTCAACAACTCGACCGTCGCTGCGGATCGGGTCTGCAGGCCGTGCTCGACGCAGCGATGCGGGTACAGACGGGGATCGCCGAACTGGTGATCGCCGGCGGCGTGGAATCGATGAGCCGCGCCGAGTACTACACCGAGGCGATGCGCTGGGGAGCCAAGGGCGCCCCGGCCGCGCTCCACGACCGGCTCGCCCGCGGTCGCGTCACCGCAGGTGGCCGCAACTACCCCGTCCCGGGCGGCATGCTCGAGACGGCGGAGAACCTGCGCCGCAAGTACCGGATCAGCCGCCGGGAACAGGACGAACTCGCGGTCAGCTCCCATCACCGGGCGGTCGCCGCCATCGACTCGGGAACGTTCGCCGAGGAGATCGTGCCGGTGGAAGTTCCTGTCCGCAAGGGTGATCCGCGGGTCGTCGACCGGGACGAGCATCCCCGAGCCGACACGACGATCGAGTCGCTCGCTCGGCTGCGACCCATCATGGGCAGCACCGACCCCGACGCGACCGTCACCGCAGGCAACGCCAGCGGACAGAACGACGGTGCGGCGGCGTGCCTCGTCACCACCCGGGCACAGGCGGAACGGTTGGGACTCCGGCCGCTCGCCCGCCTCGTCACCTGGGCGGTGGCCGGCGTGGAGCCGTCCGAGATGGGAATCGGACCGGTGCCGTCCACCGAACGGGCCCTGAAACGCGCCGGGCTGACGCTCGCCGACATCGACCTCATCGAACTGAACGAGGCCTTTGCAGCGCAGGCGCTGGCCGTCACACGCGAATGGAATTTCGGTGCACAAGATTTCGACCGCACCAACGTCAACGGTTCGGGAATCTCGCTCGGGCATCCCGTCGGCGCTACGGGAGTGCGGATCCTCACCACACTCCTGCGCGAGATGGACCGTCGCGGAGTCCGTTACGGTCTCGAGACGATGTGTATCGGCGGCGGCCAGGGGCTGACCGCGATCTTCGAGAGGGTCTGACCCCTCAGCTGTCGAGACCCCGGATCCAGTCGGTGAGCGCCCGCACAACCTGTGCGGGCGCTTCCGGCATCAGTGCATGGCTGGCGTTCGGGACGACGCTCACGGTGACCAATTCGCCGAACCGGTCCCGCAATTCGTTCGCCGTCTCGCGCGGCCGGAACGGGTCGAGAGCGGACTGCAGATCGAGAATCGGCTGGTGCGCGACCGCCCACCATTCGTCCTTGGGTGTGGCGGCCGACGCGGCGAGCTGCCGCGTCGACACGTCCGGATACCAGCCGCTGAGCCATTCCGCCGGGTCGTTGCCCGGCGCGAAGAATCCGGTCTGCAGGTAACCGATCCGCTCCGCGTCGGGAAGTGAGGGATCGGCGCACTTCACCGCCAGCGCGGTCAGCGCGGCAGGGTAGTTGCGGGCGCCCGCGGCGGCGACGACGACGCCGCGCACCAGGTCCGGCCGGTCGGCGGCGAGCATTCGTGCGACGTAGTGCCCGAAGGCGTGACCGACGACGACGGCCGCGCCGTTGTCCTGTGCTTCGATCACCGCTCCGACGTCGGCGGCCAGGTCGTGCAGCGTGATGTCCTCCAGTGAACCCACGCTGCGACCGATGCCGCGCGGTTGCGGACGGGAGACCCGGAACCCGTTGTGCGCGAGCCCACTCGCGACGTCGTCGTAGTCGTACGACTCGCGGCCGAGCGAGGGTAGCAGGATCACCGAGGGGCCGCTGCCCTCGACGACGACCTCGATCACGGCCGACGCGGTGTGCACGAATTCCGTCGTCCGCGTTTCGGATGTGTTCGCCATGATGATTCCTCCACCAACGTCGAGACCC
>NZ_JBHUSF010000451.1:0-5592 GCF_042673295.1 Rhodococcus sp. NPDC057014 | reverse complement strand
CCGACGACGATCACCCAGAAGTACCAGTACAGCCAGCCGACCGAGAAGCCGGCCCAGTTGCCCAGCGCCCGGCGGGCATAGTCGGCGAACGACCCGGTCGACGGGTTCGCCACGGCCATCTCGGCCAGCATGCGCATGACCATGATGATCAGGACCCCGGCGAGGCCGTAGGTGACGAACGCCGCCGGCCCGGTGTCGCCGATGACGACACCGGAGCCGACGAACAGGCCCGCGCCGATCACCCCGCCGATCGCGATCATCGTCAACTGACGCTGGCTCAGTGCCTTCTTCAGTGCGGGTGTTCCGCTCATGTCATCCCTCCGATGCTTCACGCGACGGCGTGCTCGCTCCCGGCGAGACCGACTGTCGGAGTCCGAAGGGTGTATTCGGCTGGGCGACGTCGAGGGGGGCTTCGGCCGCAGGGCCTCGAATTTCAATCGTAGGCCGAGGCCCCGTCCGTCGAGCGGGATTCGACGTCCGTCCCTCGCACCGTTTACCGGCCCGTGCGGCGGGTATCAATATCGGAACGTCCGGAGTGAGACCGCCGAGAACGAAGGTTCCGCTGATGACACTCGTGCCCCGGGTCGCGATCGCGCTGATCGCCGCAGGCCCCCTCGCCCTGTTCCTGGCCGCGCCCGCCGCCGCGGACCCGCCGGACGTGACGCTAGCCGCCGCCGTGGCCGGGAGCACCGTCACGACCACGCTGACCAACGACACCGGTGCCGACATCGTGTGCGGACTCGGTGGACTGCGGGCGGCGGACGACATCGTGAACCCCGAGTCCGTGGCGGTGTTTCACCGATCGAACGTGGTGATCGGGCCGGGACCGCAGGAGTTCGTGTTCGAGGCGGTACCCGACGGCGACTATCTGATCCACTGGATCTGCAGTGAGAATGCGGGTCCCGGTGACGAGGTGTGGGGTTCGGCGCCGCTCCCGGAGACCGCGTACGCGAAGCCGGCGACGGCGGAACCGCTCCCCGTCACCGTGCGAACGCAGACGTGTTTCGGATCGCTGTGCCTGCCGCCGGGACTGGGCCTCTGAGCGTACGCGTCATCCGATCGAATCGCGCTGTGCCCGAAGGAATTCCCGCTCGGCCGCGTTCTCGGTGCGGTCGTGCGCCGCGTCGTAGGCGCGGGCGGCCTCGCCGGGGCGCCCGACGCGGCGGAGAAGATCGGCCCGCACCGCGTGGTACAGGTGATAGTCGTCGAGGTCGAGCCGGTCGACGAGCGCCAGCCCCTCCGCCGGACCCCGCACCTCCGCCACCGCGACCGCCCGGTTCAACGCGACCACCGGGCTCGGCGCCAGCGACATCAGCTGGTCGTACAGCTGCAGGATCTGCCACCAGTCGGTGTCCGCGGCCGTCTCGGCGTCGCTGTGGACGGCGTTGATCGCGGCCTGAATCTGATACGGGCCCGGGATGTTCCGCCGCAGGCAGTCCCGCACCAGCGACTGCCCCTCGGCGACGAGGTCGCGATCCCACCGGCCGCGGTCCTGGTCGGGCAGGAGCACGAGTCGCCCGCCGGCGTCGGTACGGGCGGCGCGCCGCGATTCGATCAGCAGCATCAACGCGAGCAGCCCGGTGACCTCCGGTTCGCCGGGCATCAGCGCGGCCAGGAGCCGGCCGAGACGCAGGGCCTCGGCGCACAGATCCGCCCGCGTCAGCCGGTCCCCCGCACTCGCCGTGTATCCCTCGTTGAAGATCAGGTAGACGACGGCCAGGACGGCGCGGAGACGGTCCGGGAGATCCGTGTCGTCCGGCACCCGGTACGGGATCCGGGCGTCCCGGATCTTCCCCTTGGTCCGGACGAGGCGCTGCGCCATGGTCGGCTCGGGGACCAGGAAGGCGCGGGCGATCTCCGCGGTGCCGAGTCCGCCGAGGAGGCGCAGGGTCAGCGCGACCTGGGCGGAGGGTGCCAGTGCCGGGTGGCAGCAGGTGAAGATGAGGCGTAGCCGGTCGTCGTGCACGGCGGCCTCCTCCGTCGGTTCGTCGCGGGCGAGCAGCAGTGCGGCCTGCGCGTGCCGGTCGTGCCGGGACGCCTCGCGCCGCAGTCGGTCGATCGTGCGGTGCCGGGCGGTGGTGATAATCCACCCGGCGGGGCTCGGTGGCAGCCCGGCCGACGGCCAGCGCTGCACCGCCTCGGCGAAGGCGTCCTGGACGGCGTCTTCGGCGAGGTCGATGTCGCCGAACACGCCGACCAGGACGGAGACCGCGCGACCGTGTTCGGTGCGGAACACGTGTTCGATGTCGGCGGTGTCGATCACGTCAGTGGCTTCCGTCCCCGGCGTGGTGGGCGAACGGCCGGACCTCGATGGGCAGCGTCGTCGCCCGGGTGAGTTTGCGACCCCACCCGAGCGCGGCGTCGAGGTCGGGGGCCTCGACGATGGTGAATCCGCCGAGGTGTTCCTTGCCTTCGGTGTAGGGGCCGTCGGTGACGAGGACGTCGCCGCCGCGGGCCCGCAGCACGGTCGCGGTCGTCGGGGCGCAGAGTCCCCCGCTGAACACCCACGCGCCCGCGGACATCATCTCCTGGTTGAGGGCGTCGAGGTCGTCGGCGATCTTCGCGAGGACGTCGGGTTCGGGAGCGGGACCGTCGGGCTGGTACACGCTCAACAGGTACTGGGTCATGTCGGGTTCCTCCTGGGATCGGACGGTCGGCGCCTCGGGGTGTGCTGTGGCCGGCCGTCACCTCCTATACGAACGCCGGCCCGGCGAATCGACACTGTCCACGAAAAACTCTGTGCACGAAGGAAAGGCCCCGGGTGTGGTCAGTGGTGTTCGGATACAAGCACGGCGCGGGTTCCCGGCTCCAGCGCCTCGAACACGTGCGCGACATCGCCGGGGTAGGCGATGTAGTCGCCGGGCCCGAGTTCGACGGGGGCGCCCACCGGGCCGACGAGTGCGCGCCCGGCGCTGAGCACGACGTGCTCGATCACGCCGGGCATGTGCGGGTCGGATTCGCGGGCCGGGCCGGGTTCGACGGCGAGGCGGTAGAGGTCGCGGCGCGCGGACGGCGGGCAGGACGCGACGAGGGTGGCGCGGTAGTCGGCCCGGTCGGAGGTCAGTTCGGGTCCCTCGTCGGCCCGGATGACCTGGACGCGCGGGCGGGGCGGGTCGAGCAGTTGCGACATCGGCACGTCCAGCGCCACGCAGAGGGCCCACAGGGTTTCGACGCTCGGGTTCCCACCTCCTGATTCCAGTTGGGACAGAGTGGATTTCGCAACACCGGCCCGCCGGGCGACCTCGGTGAGCGACATGCCCGACCGTTCGCGCTCGCGGCGCAGCGAGGGTCCGATGTACCCCAGCGGGGATTGCCCGTCCATGGTTCCCTTCCCGACAGTGTTCATTATTTCGGCCACATTGTTCTACTTGACGAACGAATCGCTTTCTGTTCAGTATATAAGTCATGCGTTCGATGAAGCGAACACTCGGCTCGCGGGTCCTCCGCAGCATCGCGCTCGTGTGCCTGGCCGACGGACTGGTCGGCATGTCGTACGGCGCGATCGCGGTGGGCTCGGGACTCGACGTGTGGCTGCCCGTCGCACTGTCGGTGCTGGTCCTCGCCGGTTCCGCGGAGTTCCTGTTCGTCGGGATCGTCGCGGCAGGCGGCAGCCCGATCGCGGCTGCGATCGCCGGACTGCTGGTGAACGCGCGGCACCTGCCGTTCGGTCTGGCGGTCGGCGACGTGCTCGGGCGAGGGCCTCGGCGAATCGTGGGCAGTCACCTGATGAACGACGAGTCGGTGGTGTTCGCGCTCGGGGAGACGGACCCGGACCGCAGGCGCGCCGCGTACTGGGCGTGTGGGGTGGGGATCGCGGTGTGCTGGCCGCTCGGGGCCCTGCTCGGCGCGGTGGCGGGCAATACGATCGGCGACCCCGCTGCGCTGGGTCTGGACGCGATGTTCCCGGCGGTGCTGCTGGCCCTGGTGCTGCCGGCGCTGCGTGATCGGGACGTGCGGGCGCCTGCCCTGATCGGCGCCGTCGTCGCCCTGGCGGCCACGCCGGTCCTGCCCGCCGGGCTTCCGGCGCTCGCGGCGCTGGTGGGTCTGCTGGCGGGTGTGCGGCGGGCGGTGCTGCGGTGACCGGGCAGCTCGTGCTGATCGGGTCGGTGGGGGTGCTCGCGGCGGGCACGTTCGCGTTCCGGTTCGCCGGACCGGCGCTGCGGCCGCGGATCGCGACCCGGCCCTGGGTGGAGCGGACCATGGCGTCGGCGGCCGTGGTTCTGCTCGCCGCGCTGGTGGGCACCGCGGCGCTCACCGAGGGCCACGACCTCGCCGGAGTGGCGCGTCCCACCGGAGTCGTCGTCGCGGGCCTACTCGCCTGGCGGAAGGCGCCTTTCGTCGTCATCGTCCTGTCCGCTGCCGCGACGGCTGCCGGATTGCGGCTCCTCGGCGTGCCGTGAGCATGCATCATCGAGGGGTGTTATTTCATCTCTGTGCCACGTGCGGCGTCGAACAGGACCCGAACACCCCGCTCCCCGACGAGTGCGCGATCTGCGCCGACGAACGCCAGTACATTCCGCTCGGCGGGCAGGAGTGGACCACCGTCGAGGCGCTGGCCGGCGCGGGGTACCGCGCCGTCGAACACGAGGTCGAGCCGGGACTGCACGGCCTGTACGTGGACCCGAAGACCGCGATCGGTCAGCAGTCCCTGGTGATCAGCACCCCCGCCGGGTCGCTGCTGTGGGATCCGATCGGATTCGTCGATGCCGCGGCGGTCGACGCCGTCGCCGCGCACGGCCCGGTCATCGCCGTCGCGGGCAGTCACCCGCACATGTTCGGTGTGCAGACGCAATGGTCGAAGGCGCTCGGTGACGTCCCCATTCTGGTGGCGGAGGCGGACCGCTCCTGGCTGGCGCGGTCCGACGGGCCGATCGTGTTCTGGTCCGGCACCCACGAGGTGGCGCCGGGGCTGACCCTGCACCAGATCGGCGGGCACTTCCCGGGCAGTGCCGTCGCTCACTGGCGCGGCGGCGGTGACGGCCGGGGTGTGCTGCTCACCGGCGACGGCGTGTTCCCCAACCCGGACCGCCGCACCGTGTCGTTCCTGCGGTCGTACCCCAACCGGCTGCCGCTGTCCGCGGCGGTGGTGCGGCGCATCGCGGACCAGTTGGCGCACCTGGAGTTCGACCGCATCATCGGCAACTTCGACAACGTCATCGACCACGACGGCCGGGAGGCACTCGAGTACTCGGCGACCCGGCATTGCGCCTGGGTGACCGGGGAGTTCGATCACCTGACGTGACGGTCGCGGAACCGGCCACCACGCCGGGCGGCGCCCTCGAGCGGGCACTGTAATCGTTCTTCTCCGCCGACACGGTGAAAGCGGCTACCCTCCGCAGTAGCGTGAGCAGCGACTGAGGAGGTAGGTCTGATGGACTTGACAGCAATTGGTGTCGGTTTCGGCTACGTGGTCGTAGTCCTCACCATTCTTGTCGTCGTGGTCGGGGTGACGGCCCTGTTCGTGTTCTCGATCAAATCGGATTTCATCCCCCCGGACTCCACCGGAGCTCCCTCGGGCAGGAAGCGGATCGGCCGGGCGGAATAGCCGCGTCGAGCACCGGACGGCGGGCAGTCCCTCACGGAGGGGCTGCC
>NZ_JBHUSF010000450.1:0-5625 GCF_042673295.1 Rhodococcus sp. NPDC057014 | reverse complement strand
GGGGTGAGTCTTGCGACTCACCCCGACGCGGCGTATCTGTTCCGGCACCCCGTCACGGCAACACGAGGTCAGGCGCGGACACCCTCGGCTGCGAATGTTCCGCGTGCCAGCGCCACGGCCGCGTGCGCGCCTTCGTGAAGCAGTTCGTAGTCCGCGGCGAGAGCGACGGTCCGGATTCCGTTGTCGGCGCACGCTGTCGTCATTTCCTGACTTCCCCCGTAGGCGGCGACGTCCAGTCCGTGGCGGGTGCACGCCTCCACGATTGTGCGAACGGCATCGAAAGTAGCCCCGCCCAGGACGTCCGTGGCGGAACCGGCCAGCGACAGGGTGAGGTCTGCCGTGCCGATCAGGATCCCGTCCAGTCCGGGTGTCGCGCAGATCGCTTCGGCCTCGGCCAGGCCGTTCGTGTCCTCGATCATCAGGTAGACCCGCTGGCGGGGCGCCGTGGCCGGGCGCAACGCTGCCCGAACCGGTCCCCACGAGCGGTGTCCCTCGGGGGCGTATCGGCAGAAACCGACCGCCTCACGTGCTTGGGCGGCCGACCCGATCTGCGGGACGACGACGACGTCGGCACCCATGTCGAGCGCCCAGTTGGCTTGTGCGTAGTTCGTCGCCTGCGTCCGCACCCAGGCCTCGACGCCGGCGCCCTGCACCGCCGAGAGCAGGGGCACGACGGCGTCCGTTCCCAGTGCGCCGTGCTGCAAATCGATCACGGCCCAATCGAATCCAGTCCGAACCATCAGTTCGGCAGCGAAGACGGAGTCGAGCGTCAGCCACGCTCCGAGTGACGGCGCGGTCGAGGTCGAGGTCATTGCGGGGTACTCCATTCGGGGATATGCGGGCGGCGGTTTGGTGAACGCCGCCGGTCACTTCTGGGGTGTCGGTGGAATCAGCACAAGCTTTCCGATGTGCTTCTTGGCGAGGAAATCCTCCTGCGCACGAACGATGTCGGACAACGGATACGTGGCCGAGACGACCGGACGGATTTCATTCCGCTCGATGTATCCGACGAGGTTCTCGAACACGGCGTCGTCCTGGAAGGTGCACCCGTACAGCGTGAGGTCTCTGAGGTAGACAGTGCGCAGGTCGATCTCGGAGATCGGCCCGCCGATGGCACCGGCGATCGTGTAGCGACCACCCGTGCGCAACACGTCGAGCAGTTGAGGCCACTGTGGTCCGACGACGAGATCGACCACCACATCCACCGAGCCGGCACCGAGCGCCCCGATCAGATCGACGCCCCGCTCGATGGTCCGATCGGCGCCCTGCGCCTTCACCTCGGCCGCCTTGTCGGGCGAGCAGACGGCGATCACCGTGGCGCCGCGGCGCTTGGCGAGTTGCACCGCAGCGAGGCCGACACCGCCCGATGCGCCGGTGATCAGCACGCGTTCGGCACCGACCGCGGCGCGGTGCAGCATGTTCTCGGCTGTGGAATAGGCGCACGGCAGCGCCGCGAGTTCGGCGTCGCTCCACTCGGAGTCGACCGCGAAGGTTTCCCGGGCCGGAGCCACCGCGTACTGCGCGAAGCCGCCGTCGCATTCGCTGCCGAACGTCCAGCACTCGTACGGTCGGTAGTCGACGTAGCTGCGCAGCATGGTGCGTACGAGGACCCGTTCGCCGATGCGGTCGGGGGAGACGCCGTCACCGACCGCGACGATGCGCCCGCACACGTCCGCGCCCTGAATCCGGGGGAATTTCAGGTTCGTGCCCGACCAGCTGGCATCGTCGTCGTCGACGGACTCGAATCCGCTCGCGCCACCGGAGTTCGTGTCGGAGTCGATCGCCTTCGAATACCACCCGATGCGGGTGTTGATGTCGGTGTTGTTGATGCCGGCGGCGGCGACCTCGATCAGCACCTCGCCTCGATCGGGCCGGGGGACGGCGACGTCGGTGCGGTACTCGAGTGTGTCGAGTCCTCCGTGCCCGGTCAGGAGAACTGCGGTCATGTTTTCCGGCAACAAGGTTGGCTCCTTCGGATGTCGATCGGATGTGTTCGTGGGCCGGTGTATCCCGGTCACACCGGTGCGGCGAGTGGTTCGCGGGCGACGAAGGTCTGGGTGAGTTCGCCGATGTCGGTGATGCTGCTGCGCAGCACGTCGCCGGGACCGAGGAACCGCTGCGGTGTCCGGCCCACCCCGACGCCGGCGGGCGTGCCGGTGAACACGACGTCGCCGGGGTAGAGCTCGAGGGTGTGCGAGAGGTGCTCGATCAGCGCCGGCACCGGGAAGATCATCTGCGCGGTACGTCCGAACTGGACGAGTTCGCCGTTGATGCGGGTCTCGAGCGTGAGATCGTTCGGATCGGCGAACTCGTCGATCGTCACCAGCGCCGGTCCGATCGGGGCGAACCCTCGGTGCGACTTCGCGAGACTGAACTGCGGAACCGGGCCGGCCAGTTGCCGCCCGCGGTCGGACAGGTCTTGTCCGACAGACAATCCCGCGATCGACTCCCAAGCCCGATCGGCCGGGATGTCGCGGCCACCTCGCCCGATCACGACCACGAGTTCGACCTCCCAGTCCACCGTGTCCGAGGGGAGGGGGACGGTGGTGACCGGGCCGGAGATCGCCGAGGCGAACTTCGTGAAGATCACCGGTGACTCTGGCCGTTCCACACCGGACTCCGCCGCGTGGTCGGCATAGTTCAGGCCGACGGCGAACACCTGGCGCGGCGACGGCACCGGCGAACCGAGCCGACCCGGGTCGATCCCATCGCGGTGCGCCGGGGTGACCCTGTCTCGGTTGCCCGTGTACCAGGTGACGAACTCCGCCCACCGCGCGTAGATCTTCTGCGGATGGGCGGAAAAGTAGCCGTGGCTTTCCGCCTCGACGTCGACGAGGCCGCTGCGCGTCGACACCTGGAGGCGGCCATCGAGATTGATCAACCGCACCTGAAACTCTCCCGTCGTCTGTTCCGAGTGTTCGATTCCGGTGACCGGAGCGGGTGCCTGCGGATCGTCACTATTTGAACAGTCCGTTCATTGTGTGTGTTTGACGATAGTGCGGGCCGGGTCACAGCTTGTCAAGGCCTGCGATGCCGCTTTGGCAAGCATCGGCCCTGGGTCGGGACGGTTGGTCGCGGCTGTGACGAGGCGGGGTCTTGACGGCCCATGAGGTCCATGTCACAATTTTGAGCGTGACGTTCATTTATTGAACGAATGCAATGTCGGTGGTTGACCTGCTGTCGCCGGCACGCCTGCACACTTCATCCCCGCCTTTCCCCGCCCCGGACGGCATTCGCACCGTCCACGTCGGCTGTCATGCCGACGCGCACCAGCAAGGAGTGACCTGGTGACGATTACCAACACGGATTCCGTCGGAGAGTATGAGGACGGACCTGTCGGCACGAAGGCCGACCAGGGTCCGGTCGACAAGAAACGATTCCTGGTCAAGCTGACCGGTGTGATCGCCGGTGGCATGTTCATCGACGGCTACATCCTCGGCATCATCGGCACCGTCATCGGTGCCCTCACCCTCGACCTGGAGATGTCGCTGTTCTGGGAGGGGCTCATCGGCGCCTCCGCGCTCATCGGCATCTTCGTCGGCGGCCCGTTGGGGGGCTGGCTGGCCGACAAACTGGGCCGTAAGCCGCTGTTCGCGATCGACCTGGCGATCTTCATCCTCGGATCGGTGATGCAGTTCTTCGTCGACTCGGCCTGGCAACTGTTCGCCGTCCGGCTGCTGATGGGCATCGCGATCGGCGCCGACTATTCCGTCGGCTGGCCGTTGCTCTCCGAATTCGCCCCTCGGCGGCTGCGCGGCAAACTGCTGGCCTACTGCGAGGTCGCCTGGTACGTCGGCTTCATGTTCGCCTTCGTCGCCGGCTTCCTGATGACCACCGTGTGGTCGCTCGACTGGCGTATCGTGCTCGGCTCGAGCACAGTTCCGGCGGTGATCCTGTTCCTGGCCCGGCTGGGTATGCCCGAATCACCGCGCTGGCTGATGAACAAGGGCCGCACGGACGAGGCAACCGAGATCGCCCACGCCTACCTCGAGGACCCGACGGACGTCGTCGACATCGCCAACGAGGGCACCCGCAAGGGCACGTTCGGGATGTTGTTCTCCCCGGCCTACCGCCGGGCGACGATCTTCATCTCGGTGTTCTGGTTCTGCGCGGTGGCACCGTATTTCGCGATCGCCACGTTCGCCGCCAGCGTTCTGGAGGGCTACGGTCTCGGCGACGGACTCGTCGGCGCCATCGGAGTCAACGGCCTCGCCCTGGTCGGTGTCATGGTGTCGGTCCTGCTCATCGAACGTGTCGGCCGCCGGAAACTGACCATCCCGCAGCAGTGGGTCTGCGCGGTGGTCCTGCTGATCATCGGATTGTGGTCGTCCGCCCCGCCCGCGGTCGTGCTGATCTGCTTCCTGGTCTTCGCGTTCGCCAACGCCATGTCCACGGCCCTGACCGGGGTCTACCCGGGTGAGATCTTCCCGACCGAGACCCGCGGCCTGGGAACCGGTTTCGCGACCGCGTTCAGCCGCGTCGGTGCGGGTCTGGGCACGTTCCTGCTGCCGTGGTCGATGCACAACCTCGGCAGTGGAGTGACGATGATCATCGCCGCGGTGATCTGCATCGTCGGTGCGGCGGTCTCCCAGGTCCTCGCCCCGGAAACGATGGGCCGCAACCTCAGTGAAACCTCGGCCCCGCGCGGCGGTCAGCCCGTTCGAACCTGACCCGTCGCGTACAGCACTGGGAACCGGAGTCCGTGCCAGGGCTCCGGTTCCCGGTGCTTCACACGGTGTGGCCGATCGGCGGGACTATTCGCCCGCCGCGTCCTGCCAGAACACCTCGACGAGGCGCTCGACGATGGCCTGCATCTGCTGGAGCGCCTCGGGGATGCGGTCGCGCCCGAAGCGGTAGCGGGGGCCGTTGAGGGTGAGGATCGCCACCAGCGTGCCCGAGGAGTCACGCACCGGCCGCGACAGCGAAATCAGTTCCTCTTCGAGTTCGTTGTCGATGATGCCGAACCCTTGCTCGCGGACCTGGTCGAGCTCCCGGAGTAGAACGGCGCGGTCGGTGATCGTGTGGGACGTGAATGCCTCGAGCGTCTCGGGCAGCACCGCGAGCACCCTGTCCAGCGGCATCTCGGCGAGCAGAACCTTGCCGGTGGAGCTGGCGTGCAGCGGGTATTGCTGGCCGACCATGTGAGTCGATATGCGGCTCATGATCCCGACCACGTGCGAGCCGGAGGCCTCGGCGATGAGGTCCAGGCCGTCGTGCGAATTCGGCACCGACAGGGTCGCCGACTCGTTGAACTTGTCGGCCAACTCCTGCAGCAGCGGTTGCGCGCGTGCGACCAGACCGGCGTACGGGTCGGCGCGCCGACCGAGCCGGGCCATTTCCCAGCCGAGGATGTAGTTGTTGTCGATCCGGTCGACGAGACCGGTGCGTTCGAGACTGTAGAGCAGACGGAACGCGGTGGGCCGGGAGATCCCCACGCCCTTCGCGAGCGTGGTGACGGTGGCACCGGTGCGCGGGTGTGCGGCCAACTCCCGTAGCAGCCGAACCGCTTTGGTCACCGACTTGTTCGTCATCTCCGTCGGTTCGGGTACTTCGCTCATGCCACCCCTTCGTCGTGTCGGTGCGCACCACACCCTCGGGTACGCGCTTACACGACCACTCTACCGC
>NZ_JBHUSF010000449.1:0-5626 GCF_042673295.1 Rhodococcus sp. NPDC057014 | reverse complement strand
GTACAGCCTCGCGCTGTACTGCGGCCATTTGCGGCTGTATGGCCGGCGCTGCCGCAGGTCTCCCAACTGTGCGTTCAGTTGCCACTGTTAGAGTTCTAGAGTTCATTCACGGACAAGTCGCTTTACGGCTTCGTCTCCCCACCGTCGTGCCAGGAGGATCTTTGCTTTCCGCCTTCGTCTCGGCCCTCAGGACCCCGGACCTGAGGCGGAAGATCCTCATCGCGCTCGGTCTCGTTGCGCTGTATCGCATCGGCGCGGTGATCCCGTCGCCGGGCGTCGACTACGGCAACGTCCGCTCGTGCGTCGATCAGCTGTCGGGCGGCGACTCTGCGGGCATCTACTCGCTGATCAACCTGTTCTCAGGCGGTGCGCTGCTGCAGCTGTCGATCTTCGCGATCGGCATCATGCCGTACATCACGGCCAGCATCATCGTCCAACTGTTGACGGTCGTCATTCCGAAGTTCGAGGAACTCCGGAAGGAAGGCCAGTCCGGCCAGGCGAAGATGACGCAGTACACGCGCTATCTGTCGATCGCCCTGGCAATCCTCCAGGCCACCGGCATCGTTGCGCTTGCGTCGCGCGGCCAGTTGCTGCAGGGATGCCAGGAAGAGATCATCGCCGACAAGAGCATCTTCGGCCTCGTGATCATCGTGCTCGTCATGACCGCGGGCGCCGCCCTCGTCATGTGGTTCGGTGAGGTCATCACCGAGCGCGGCGTCGGCAACGGTATGTCGTTGCTGATCTTCTCGGGTATCGCGTCCCGCCTGCCGTCCGAGGGCAAGGCCATCCTGGACAGCCGCGGGGGACTGATCTTCGCGATCATCTGCGTCGCGGCGCTCGCCATCATCGCCGGCGTGGTCTTCGTCGAGCAGGGTCAGCGGCGCATCCCGGTGCAGTACGCCAAGCGCATGGTCGGCCGCAAGATGTACGGCGGTTCGTCGACGTACCTGCCGTTGAAGGTCAACCAGGCCGGCATCATCCCGGTCATCTTCGCGTCCTCGCTGCTGTACCTGCCGAACCTCATCGCGCAGCTCACCGGTGCCACATCGTCCACCGACCCCAGCTGGTGGCAGCGGATCATCAACGAGTACCTGGTGAATCCGAACAACCCGGTGTACATCGTCATCTACTTCGCGCTGATCGTGTTCTTCGTGTTCTTCTACGTCGCGATCACGTTCAATCCGGAAGAGCGCGCGGACGAGATGAAGAAGTTCGGCGGCTTCATCCCCGGTATCCGCCCGGGTCGCCCGACCGCGGACTACCTGAATTACGTGCTCAACCGCATCACCGTTCCCGGCTCGATCTACCTCGGCCTGATCGCGGTGCTGCCCCACTTCTTCCTGTCCGGAAGCCAGACCTCCAGCAGCATCTTCGGTGGTGCGGCCGTGCTGATTCTCGTCAGCGTCGCCCTGGACACGGTCAAGCAGATCGAAAGTCAATTGATGCAACGTAACTACGAAGGGTTCCTCAAGTGAGACTTGTCCTCCTTGGTCCTCCCGGTGCAGGCAAGGGCACCCAGGCCGCGATCCTGTCCGAGAAGCTCGGCGTCCCGCACATCTCCACGGGCGACCTGTTCCGCGCGAACATCGGCCAGGCCACCCCTCTCGGCCTCGAGGCGAAGAAGTACCTGGACGCCGGGGACCTCGTTCCCAGCGAGATCACCAACAACATGGTGAAGGCGCGCGTCGGCGAGCCGGATGCGGCCAACGGTTTCCTCCTGGACGGTTTCCCCCGGACCGTCGACCAGGCCCAGGCGCTCGAGGCGATCCTGGCCGAGCTGAACACCAAGCTCGACGCAGTGCTGTCGTTCATCGTCGACGAGGACGTCGTGGTCGAGCGGATGCTGGCCCGTGGCCGCGCCGATGACAAGGAAGACGTCATCCGCAACCGGCTCCGGGTGTACCGCGAGGAGACCGCGCCGCTGCTCGATTACTACAAGGAGCAGCTGGTGACCGTCGACGCCCTCGGTGAGGTCGACGAGGTCAACGCTCGCGCACTGGCAGCGCTGGGCAAGTAATGGGCTTCGGGCGTAAACGCAAGGTCGTTCCGTTCCGGACCGCGGGCGAGCTGGACGCGATGGCGGCCGCCGGTGCCATCGTCGGTGCGGCTCTCGTCGCGGTCCGCGACGCGGCGAAGCCGGGTGTGAGCACGCTCGAACTCGACGAGGTGGCCGAGTCGGTCATCCGCGGCGCGGGAGCTGTGCCGTCGTTCAAGGGCTACCACGGTTTCAGCGGGTCGATCTGTTCGTCCGTGAACGATCGCGTGGTGCACGGGATTCCCTCGGCAGAAGACATTCTGGCCGAGGGAGACCTCGTCTCCATCGACTGCGGCGCGATTCTCGACGGCTGGCACGGCGACTCCGCGTGGACCTTCGGTGTCGGCGACATCATCGAAGCGGACCAGCAACTCAGCGAGGCCACCCGGCTGTCGATGGAGGCGGGCATCGCCGCCATGCTGGCCGGCAACCGGCTCACCGACATCTCACACGCCATCGAACTCGGCACCCGCGCCGCCGAGGTCGCGCACGACCGCAAGTACGGAATCGTCGACGGCTACGGCGGTCACGGCATCGGCCGCGAAATGCACATGGAGCCGTTCCTCGCCAACGAGGGAGCTCCCGGCAAGGGGCCCCAGCTGGTGGTCGGATCCGTTCTGGCGATCGAACCGATGCTGACCCTCGGCACCACGGATACCGTTGTCCTCGAAGATGATTGGACCGTCGTCACCACGGACGGCACTCGTGCCGCGCATTGGGAGCACACCGTCGCGGTCACCGAGGACGGGCCGCGCATCCTCACTCTGCGTCCGGAGTAGCGAGCGCCTGCGGGCGTGGGCCTACACGTCGATCAGCAGTGTCACCGGACCGTCGTTGACGAGACTGATCTCCATGTGTTCGCCGAACACACCCGTCTCGACGGTGGCGCCCAGCTCGCGCAGGGCGCCGGTGAACTCGTCCACCAGTGGTTCCGCCACGGGCCTCGGCGCCGCGGCGGACCAGGACGGGCGCCTGCCGCGCCGGGTGTCCGCCATCAGGGTGAACTGACTGGCGACGAGCACCGGGGCGTCGAGGTCGGCGGCGGACTGCTCGTTCTCCAGGATCCGCATGGTCCACACCTTCTTCGCGAGTAGAGCCGCCTTCGCCGCGTCGTCCGTGTGGGTGACGCCGACCAGGACGAGCAGCCCGTGGCCGCCGGCCGGGGGAGTGATCCGTCCCACCTCGTCGCCGTCGACCCGGACCGACGCGGACGTCACTCGCTGTACCAGGGCGCGCACGCACACCATCCTTCGAGTCGTGACCGGTGGGGTTCGGAAGCGGAATTCTCGCCGGGCGGGCGGTCCGCCGGGGACCGCATTTGGCCTGGTGAGCAATTTCCCGTAACATGGATCAACGGTGCGCTATGCGTGCCGGTTGTCTGCGTGCCCAGTGCCGGATTCGATCCGGATTGTTCATGTTTCGGCCGGTGAAGATCCCATTGGGCGCCACGGTAACGGAAACAGATGCAATAAGCACGCCAAACCACATGGATCGCGGAGGATATGGCTAAGAAAGACGGGGCCATCGAGGTCGAGGGACGAGTAGTCGAGCCGCTGCCCAATGCGATGTTCCGCATTGAGCTCGAGAACGGCCACAAGGTTCTCGCCCACATCAGCGGAAAGATGCGTCAGCACTACATTCGCATCCTCCCGGAAGATCGCGTTGTCGTGGAGCTGTCGCCCTACGACCTGTCGCGCGGACGCATCGTTTACCGGTACAAGTAAAAGCTTCCCCGCCCGACCAGGTCGGGGAGAAGTACGTCCGCTGCGGATCTGCGTAGTGGGCTGCCACAAAACAGGAGATCAGAAGACGTGAAGGTTCAGCCGAGCGTCAAGAAGATCTGCGAAAAGTGCAAGGTGATCCGTCGTAACGGCCGGGTCATGGTGATCTGCGAGAACCTGCGCCACAAGCAGCGTCAGGGCTAGATCTCCGCTTTTCGAGGATCTGCTTGGCAACAAGCAAAGATGACCTCCCAGCACCAGCCGGTACTCACGGCTCTCGAGCAGGTACTGGTTCACCCCCGGCACGGAGGCCGGGGCCCCACTGAGTTAGTTGAAGCATTGCCGGTCGCGAGACCGCCGACGTTTGAAGAGGCACAGGGGATGGACTGGGAGCAGACCTCCGCACACCGATAGGAAATGCCGACATGGCACGTCTCGCAGGTGTCGATCTTCCCCGTGAAAAGCGGATGGAGATCGCACTTACTTACATCTACGGCATCGGCCGTACCCGCTCCAAGGAGATCCTGGACGCCACCGGCGTCAGCCCGGATCTGCGGAGCAAGGATCTCTCGGACGAGGATCTGGCCAAGCTCCGCGAGTACATCGAGGAGTCGCTGAAGGTCGAGGGTGACCTTCGCCGCGAGGTCCAGGCCGACATCCGACGCAAGATCGAGATCGGCTGCTACCAGGGCCTGCGCCACCGTCGTGGTCTGCCCGTGCGTGGTCAGCGCACCAAGACCAACGCCCGCACCCGTAAGGGTCCGAAGCGCACCATTGCAGGCAAGAAGAAGGCGAAGTAATGCCCCCCAAGTCACGTAGCACCGGTCCGAAGAAGACCCAGAAGGCGCGTCGCAGGGACAAGAAGAACGTCCCGCACGGCGCCGCTCACATCAAGAGCACGTTCAACAACACCATCGTGTCCATCACGGACCCCGCCGGAAACGTGATTTCCTGGGCGTCCTCGGGACACGTCGGCTTCAAGGGTTCGCGTAAGTCGACCCCGTTCGCCGCTCAGCTGGCCGCAGAGAACGCAGCCCGCAAGGCGCAGGAGCACGGTGTCAAGAAGGTCGACGTCTTCGTCAAGGGCCCCGGCTCCGGCCGTGAGACCGCGATCCGCTCGCTTCAGGCCGCAGGCCTCGAGGTCGGCACCATCTCCGATGTCACCCCCCAGCCGCACAACGGCTGCCGTCCGCCCAAGCGGCGTCGGGTCTAGCGGGAAGGATAGGTAGAAAAAAATGGCACGTTATACCGGACCCATCACCCGCAAGTCGCGTCGTCTGCGCGTCGACCTCGTTGGAGGCGACCAGGCGTTCGAGCGTCGTCCCTACCCGCCGGGCCAGCACGGCCGCGCGCGGATCAAGGAGAGCGAGTACCTGCTCCAGCTGCAGGAGAAGCAGAAGGCTCGCTTCACCTACGGCGTCATGGAGAAGCAGTTCCGCCTGTACTACAAGGAGGCGAACAACCGCCCCGGGAAGACCGGTGAGAACCTGCTCCGCATCCTGGAGTCGCGTCTCGACAACGTCGTGTACCGCGCCGGACTGGCTCGCACCCGCCGCCAGGCCCGTCAGCTGGTCACGCACGGTCACCTTCTCGTGAACAACAAGAAGGTCGACATCCCCAGCTACCGCGTCTCCCAGTACGACATCATCGATGTCAAGGAGAAGTCGCTGTCCACGCTTCCCTTCCAGGTTGCGCGCGAGACCCAGGGCGATCGCCCGATCCCGGGTTGGCTGCAGGTCGTCGGTGGACGTCTCCGGGTTCTGGTTCACCAGCTTCCCGAGCGTGCGCAGATCGACGTTCCTCTGCAGGAACAGCTCATCGTCGAGTACTACTCGAAGTAGGCCTGACGGCTCGTGCGCCTTTCCGGTAG
>NZ_JBHUSF010000448.1:0-5627 GCF_042673295.1 Rhodococcus sp. NPDC057014 | reverse complement strand
CGCGCACACTTCCTGCGGCGCGGCGAGGATCCGCACGTCAGCAGTCGCTCCGTCCGGAACGGCAGCACCGCCTGCATGCCGATCACCATCGGACACGCATCACGCACGCAGATGTCGGCCGAGGACAGCGGTCCCGGCCACGGGTCGTCGTCGGTGGCGCCGTCCGGCGCGCGGGCCGTCTCGCAACCCGCGAACACGGCCAGCCGGAGGTCCGGCAGCTGCTGCAACAGCAACGCGAACTCCTGGCTCGGCAGCAGCATCCCGCGGCCGTTGCGCCGCTCCACCTTCAGACCGTCCGGATTGGCGTGACCGAGGTAGTGGAAGAGGTGAAACCCTCGTCTCTGCATGCCCATTCGACTGCGGAGACGTTCGACGGACGGCCGGTCCTCGACCACCACCCGAAGCAGACCACGATCGACCAGGGGCCGCAGTTCCGACAGCAGACTGCGTTTCTCGGCATACAGGTCGAACGGGGCCTCGGAATCCTCGGGGCCCTCCCGCAGCGGACTCGACATCACCAGCAGGAGATTGAGCGGCGGCTCGATCGGCGTGTGCCGGATCGGGTAGGTGCGCGACCGGCCGGACCGCACCACGTGGACGTCGCGTGCCATGGCGAGGAACTGGTCGGGGCGTTGCGGATCCAGCAGCAACTCCCACGGCCACGCGCACACTTCCTGCGGCGCGGCGAGGATCCGCACGAGGAGCTGAGTTCCCGCCCTCCCGGCGATTCCCCGGCTCTGCTGCAGCAGCGTTTCGATGTCGGGGATCCCGAACACCAGGCCCGTCAGCACCTTCCCGACGTCGAGCGCGTGGGCCGCGGCGTCGGGGCGCGCGTGCCGGACGGTGTCGGTCAGCCATCCGGACGGCGCGTCGATCGTCTTTCCCGTGACGTCGTTCGGCAGTTTCCATTCCGGGATCTCGCGCCGCACCGCGAACACCGAGCCCATCCAGGACTGCGCCGACAGCCACACGTGGTCGCCCGCCCGGAGGACGCTGATCTCCAGTTCCTCGAAACTGGTTGCGGGTCTCATGTTTCCGCACTCCTAGGCGTCGCCGGACCGGGCGATCTCGTCGAGGTCGACGACACTCGCGACGTCGGTGACCGGGTGCACCCCGGGAGCGCGCACGGTGATCCGGTAGTCCTGGGCGGGTAGCCCGCCGAGGACTGCCTGCTGCCAGCCGTCGACGGCCGGCGACAACGGGTGCTGCCTGCCCGGACCGCCTGCGACGGGCTCGACCGACGCGACCAGTCGAGCGCCCCCGGCACCGGTTCGCGCGCGGATCACCAGCGGCTCGGCCGTCGTGACGTCGTCGACCTCGAGCGCGACCGATTCGTTCACCGCCGGAAACACGTTCGGGGGCGCGAGAACTGCGGTGGTCAGAATCCCGCCCACGTGGTCGAGCACCGGGTCGTCGTTCTGCAGTGATCCGTGCCGCTGACTGAAGAACGCCGCGTTCTTCCATCCCGTCATGAGTTCGTGCGGGGTGGCCGACAGCTTCGGCACCGTACCGTCCCCGCCGCTCTCGCCGGGCCCGCGGACGGTCATCGTCTCGACCTTCGACCCGGCGAGCCGGGCGGCCCACTTGGTGGGCTGGAAGTCGCCGATCACCGGACGGATGTCGTAGCCCTCGGGTCCCGACTTCACTCGCGCGTCGACGGCGTCGCGCAGATCCCGGTGCAGGCGCACCGCCGCCCCCATCCGGCCGGCGTCGAGCCCCGTGCCCGACCAGTCGAGCTTCCCGTCGTCGAGCGCGCGCCACGACCCGTCGTCGCCCGCCATGCACCGATACGACGGCAGCAACTGGTAGGCGGACGTGAACGACCCGATCAGTGCGCCGAGGTCGACGGTGAACGGACCCCAGCCCTTACGGAAACCGTTGACGAGGAAATCGAGCGCGTTGACCGCACCCGAGTACGGGGTGCCGAACGTGACGAGGGTGCGGGTGTCGCGCCACCCGTCCATCAGTTCGAGGAACAGTCGGGCGACGATTCCGCCCATGGAGTGGCACACCAGCACGAGCTTCGCGTCCGCGTTGCCCGACTTCTCGCGCCACCGCGCCAGCCAGTCGTGCGATCGCCGGGCCAGCGTGCGGGCCGCCACCCGGTTGTCGCGCCGCCAGTCGTAGGGCAGTTCGAAATAGTTGTCGCCGGGAACGGCCCCGAATCGGCGGACCAGGTCGTCGCGGAACTTCGTGTAGCCGTCGATCTTCCAGTCCAGCCCGGGAACGAAGTGGAAGTCCGGCACCAGGCGGGTGGCCACGACGCCGTCGCCGAGGTCGTCGACGTCCGGGTCGTCGCCGTCGAGTTTCAGTGTTTTGATGTTCCTGCCCAGCGACAGCACACTCGCCAGCGCAACGCCCGGTGTCGGTGCCCACACGTCCTTGCCGTCACGGGCGAGGACCGACCCGCCGATGCCGGGCAACAACACGACGACGTCTTTCATGGCGGCCTCCGGGATCGAACGCCCAGGAGAGGGCGGCTTCGAATCCCAGTCTTCTCTTCCTCGCCGCAATACACACGAGTAGCGGACCACTCGGTTTGCAGTTTTTCGGCGGGCCGCCGACGCTCAGCGCTGCGCGAAGTTCAGGTAGGCCTTCGACGGCGTCGGGCCGCGCTGGCCCTGGTACTTGGAGCCGACGGCCGAGCTGCCGTACGGGTGCTCCGCCGCGCTCGACAGCCGTAGCAGGCACAGCTGGCCGATCTTCATCCCCGGCCACAACGTGATGGGCAGGTTGGCGACGTTGGAGAGTTCCAGCGTGATGTGCCCGTTGAAACCCGGGTCGATGAATCCGGCCGTCGAGTGCGTGAGCAGTCCGAGGCGGCCGAGCGAGGACTTGCCCTCGAGGCGTCCGGCCAGGTCGTCGGGCAGCGAGCACACTTCCAGCGTGGAACCGAGAACGAACTCGCCGGGGTGCAGAACGAACGGCTCCCCCTCCGCCGGCTCGACCAGCGTCGTCAGCTCGTCCTGCCGCTGAGCTGGGTCGATGTGCGTGTAGCGGGTGTTGTTGAACACCCGGAACAGACTGTCGAGGCGCACATCCACGCTCGAGGGCTGGACCATCGAATCGTCGAACGGGTCGATGCCCAGACGTCCAGTGGAAATTGCGGTACGGAGATCGCGATCGGAGAGGAGCACAGGTAGAGGTTAACGGGTGTGGATGGCCATCGAGAGCAGCAGTTCGGTGCAGGTATCCACCAGCTCCTCCTCGGGGAGGGTCACGGTCCCGTTCAGCCATGCCGTCAGGGTCTGGGCGAGGCCGCCGACCATGAAGTGCGCGGCGAGGTCGAGGCGCGGGCTCTCGGCCACCTCGTAATACCCGACCGTCTGCTTCGTGACCAGGCCGGCGAACAGTCGCGAGCTGTCGGGGCGACGCTGGGCCAGCACCGCGCTCGACTGCGCCACCGAGAACATCAGCCGGCCGTGCCGCGGATCCTCGGCGACCTCCCGCACGATGTTGCGGACCCCGGCCCGGACGATCTCCCGCTCCCCCGGCCCGGCGTTCGTCACGGCGTCCAAGGTGCTGGTCGCGATGCGGTCCACGACGTGGTCGTAGACGGCGACGGTGAGCGCGTCGCGGTCGGGGAAGCTCTCGTAGAAGTAGCGGGTGGCGAGTCCGGCCTGTTTGCAGACTCCACGCACGGTCAGGGCGTGGTCGCCGTCCGCGCTGCCGAGCAGGTCGAGTCCGGCCTCGATGAGTTGGCCGCGTCGTTCCGATCGACGCTGGTCACCCTCTTGGCCGCCGTACACCCTGTCCGACGCGATTGCCATGCAAACATCTTCGCACTTACCCCTGGACTCGCCACATATATGTGAGTACGGTCGTATTCAGATAGGAATTCACCGCTTGCGACAGGAGTGCACATGTCGACATCTCTCGAGGTGCCGGACCGACTCGAACTCGTCATGGACGGCGCCGGCCTGCTCGCCGGCGCAGCAAACGTGATCATGCAGCTCTCCCACCCCGCCGTCGGATACGGCGTCGTGGAAAGCCGCGTCGAAAGCGGACAGATCTTCCGGCATCCCATCAAACGAACCCGGACCACCCTCACCTACCTCGTCGTCGCCGCACGCGGCACCGAGGAAGAAAAAGCCCAGTTCCGCAAGGGCGTCAACCGCGCCCACGCCAAGGTGCGGTCGGGACCCGACAGCCCCGTGCAGTACAACGCGTTCGACCCCGAACTACAGCTGTGGGTCGCCGCCTGCATCTACCGCGGATTCGAGGACGTCCACCGCTCCATGCACGGCGAACTCACCGCCACCGAAAGCGAATACTTCTACCAGCAGGGCGCCACCTTCGGCACCACCCTCCAGGTGCCGAAAGAGATGTGGCCCGACACCCGGGCCGCCTTCGACGACTACTGGGAGAAAGCGCTCGCCAACGTGTCGATCGACGACACCATCCGCGAATACCTCGTCTCCCTCGCCAAGGTCGAATTCATGCCCACCGTCGTATCCCGACTGTTCGGCCGGCTCAACCTGTTCTTCACCACCGGCTTCCTGCCACCACTCTTCCGCGACCAGATGCACCTCACCTGGACCGCAAAGGATCAGCGACGCTTCGACCGGACCATGAGCACCATCGGCGCCGTCAGCCGACGCATCCCCGTCACCATCCGCGAACTCCCCTACATCCTGCTCATGCGCGACCTCCGACGCAGAATGCGGACCGGCAAACCCCTCGTATGACACTCCGCGCGTGTGCGCGCGTAGTCCGGATCACCATCTGATAATGTTTCCGCCGCAGGGTGTTGGGCCTGCCTACGGGCGCCCAATATCGTGCGCGCCGATGTAGTTCAATGGCAGAACATCAGCTTCCCAAGCTGAATACGCGGGTTCGATTCCCGTCATCGGCTCCACCGTCACCGCAGGTAGAGCGGTTTTCGCGCTCGGCCGCTGTAGCCGCAACTGTAGCCAGTACCTCCTCGGTACCTGCACCTCAGCAAAGACGGATGCCGCCCCGAAGGGCAGGTACAGCGTGCCGCTGATACCCATCATGCGGGACAACTCAGAGAGATCCTGGAGTACGGCCAAGGCGTCGCCGCTCGCAGCGCGGCCACTTGCTCGGCCGTGAGGAACATGTCCGGGTCGTCGACGGCGCCCGGCGCTCCCCCGTGGGTGCCGTGCTCGCTCGGGAGCTTCACGCAGTCGGCGGGGTTGTCGTGTAGGTGGCCGTCCACCACGGCCTGCGCCAGCACCATCCGAACGACGAAGTAAGCTCAACAGTGCTGTTGCCCTTGCAGTCTTTGCGGGCGCGAGCCTTCGGCTTCAGCAGGTTCTCGTACTCACCGCGAGTACGAGGCTTCAAGTCGGTGCGGCTGGCCAGCCATGCCTCCGCCGCGTGAGCGAATAGCTGGTCGCGCGGGACCACGATGCCACCCGGTTGCCTGCGCTCGGCATTCAGCTCGTCGCGGCGAGCCTCCGCCGCTTCAGGTGTGGCGAACGACTGCTGGCGGCTGTGCTGCTTCTTGCGATCTTCGGGCTTGGCCGGGTCCAACGGCACCGGCAAGCCGCGTTCGTCTCGTACCAGCTCGGACTAGAGCGTGTCTGCTATTTGCGGACGCGGTGATGGATGACGAAGGCGGCGAGGAGTACGCCACCGAGATAGGTGGTGGCGTACTTGTCGTA
>NZ_JBHUSF010000447.1:0-5672 GCF_042673295.1 Rhodococcus sp. NPDC057014 | reverse complement strand
GGTCTCGGTTGATCGCCATCGAGATGGCCTGCCGGCGCAGCGTGCCCTCCTCACCGCTGAAGTGCGGCAGACGGCCCGGGATCGTGAACGCTTCGCAAGGGCGCGAGCGCCACCGAGGACGAACTGGTCGCGTTCGCCCGCGACCGGCTCGCCGCGTACAAGCGGCCGCGGCTCGTCCACATCATCTCTGATCTGCCGAAGACGCAGACCGGCAAGATCCGGCGTAGCGACCTGCGCTGACGACTCTTCCCCTCTCCCCAGCGACTCCACGCCCCCGATGAAAGTGACTGCACGTGAACGTCGACATCACTCGCCAGGCGCAGCCTGACACCCAGTCCGGACCCACCCTCGCTTCCCGTAAGAAATCGCTACTCGCCAGCTCCGTCGGCAACGTCCTCGAGTGGTACGAGTGGAGTGCGTACGCGGTCTTCGCTCCGTTCATCGCGGCGGCGATGTTCAGCACGTCCGACCCCGTGTCGGCCCTGCTGTCGACGCTCGCCGTGTTCGCGGTCGGATTTCTCATGCGTCCCCTCGGCGGCATCATCTTCGGCCGGATCGCCGACAAGCGTGGACGCAAGTTCGTCCTCGTCACGACGATGCTGATGATGGCGGCCGGCAGCCTGATCATCGGAATCATGCCCACCTATTCGGCCATCGGCGCGTGGGCGTCGCTGATCCTGCTCGCGGCGCGGGTCATGCAGGGCTTCGCACACGGCGGCGAATCCGCGACCGCGTACTCGTACGTCGGTGAGATCGCGCCTCCACACCGGCGCGGCATGTGGGGCAGCGTCGCCTTCGTCGCGATCTTCGGTGGTTCGGTGCTGGCGTACACCATCGGCGGCGTCGTCACCTCCTCCCTGTCCGATACCGCTGTCGGTCAATGGGGTTGGCGCGTCCCGTTCCTCATCGGCGCGCTGCTGGCGCTCGTCGCCCTCTACCTGCGCCGCAGCATGGACGAAAGCGACGTTTTCGACGCCGGACAGAAGGACGACGACCAGCCGCGGATCCCGCGCCGGACCGTCGTCCGCGCGATCCTCCTGATGATCGGCATGACGTCGGGAATCACGGCTGCGCACTACACCTGGACGTCGTACGTCTCCACGTACGCGATCACCCAGCAGGGCATGAACCCCGACACCGCGTACTGGATGCTCGTGATCGCTCAGCTGATCGCTCTGGTCTCGCTGCCGTTCCTCGGGTTGCTCTCCGACAAGATCGGCCGGCGACCCATGCTGGGTGCCTTCGCGGTGCTGATGTTCGCGCTGCAGTTGCCGCTGACCATGATGATCACGTCCGACGGATGGACCCTCCTGGTCGCGACCACCGTGGCGCTGCTGATCGTCGCGGTCCCGGCGTCGATTCTGTCCTCCACGCTGTCGGAGAGTTTCCCGACGCGACTGCGCACCCAGGCGATCGGGTTCGCGTACTCGTTCTCGGTCGCGGTGTTCGGTGGCACCGCGCCGTATCTGAACCAGCTTCTCCTCGGACTCGACCTCGGCTGGGTGTTCGGCGTCTACATCATGGCGCTGGCCGTCCTCACCGGCGTCGCGTGCCTGTTCATGAAGGAGACCAAGGGCATTCGCCTCGAAGACGTGTGAACACGCGCACGAGAGAACCGGCAGGTGCATCACCTGCCGGTTCTCACCCGAGCGAGTGACGGGATTCGAACCCGTGTGAACGGCTTTGCAGGCCGGTACCTCAACCACTCAGTCACACCCGCATCGATGACCACTGTGCCCCGCCGCCGCGGAGGGCGCGAGGGTTGCGCTCACGGTGATTCTGAATCGACACGCCGGGGCGGGAACAAACCGTGTGGCCTCGTTGCTGTGTTCCTTCATGACCGACACCGAAGAACGCGCCGCCCCGACCGGCGAGCGGACAACCTTCCGGCCCAGCCTTCGGGTGATCCTCGTACTCGGCGCGATGGTGGCCCTCGGCCCCTTCACCATCGACATGTATCTGCCGGCGCTACCGGACATCGGAACCGACCTCGGCGCATCCTCGTCCGCGGTCCAGTTGACCATCACCGGCACCCTGCTCGGCCTTGCGCTGGGGCAGTTGATCGTCGGACCGCTGGCGGACAGTCTGGGGCGCAGGCGCCCCCTCATCGCCGGTATCGGTGTGCACGTCGCCGCGTCCGTGCTCGCGGTGTTCGCGCCGACCGTGGCCGTGCTGGGGGTGCTCCGCGTCTTCCAGGGCATCGGCGCCGCAGCCGCAGCGGTGGTCGCGCTCGCCGTGGTCCGCGACCTGTTCTCGGGGAACACCGTCGCCGTCGTGATGTCGCGGCTGATGCTCGTCCTCGGCGTCGCACCCGTGCTCGCCCCGAGTATCGGCGGGGCGCTCCTCATCGCCCTCGACTGGCGCGGGATCTTCGTCGTCCTCGCCGTGATCGGCACGCTGACCGCGTTGATCGGCGCGTGGGGTCTGGCGGAGACGCTGCCGCCGGAGCGCCGCCGCAAGAGCAACCTCCTCGCCGTGCTGGGCACCTACAGGAGCTTGCTCGGAGACCGGGCGTTCATGGTGCTCGCCCTCGTGTCGAGCGTGGCGATGGGATCTCTGTTCTCGTACGTCTCCGGTGCGTCGTTCGTCTTCCAGGACCAGTACGGCCTGGACGAGCAGCAGTTCGCGCTGCTGTTCAGCTCCGGCGCGATCGCCCTGATCGGCGCCTCGCAACTCAACGTCCGCGCCCTCGCGCGCTGGTCGCCGCTGCAGATCACCGTGGCGTCCCTCGGCTTCGCGACGGTGGCCGGGCTGGCGCTGATCACCACCGCGCATGTCGAGTTCGGCGGGCTCGTCGGGTTCGTCGTTCCCCTGTGGTTCCTCCTCGGCGGTGTCGGCTTCGTCCTGCCCAATGCCCCGGCCCTGGCCCTCGGCAGGCACGGGGAGGCGGCGGGCACGGCTGCCGCGCTGCTCGGCGCCCTGCAGTTCGGTGTCGGCGCCCTGATTGCTCCCCTGGTGGGCGTGCTGGGCAACACCGGCGTCGCGCTTGCGGTCACCATGACCGCGTGCACGGGCTTCGGGTTGGTGGCGCTGGCCGCCGCCGCGAAGGCGGAAGCCCGCTGACGACACGCTCGGCAGACTTTCACGGCCCATCACCCGACATGGGATGATCGACGCATGCCACCACCGTCACCACTTCATCTCGACCCCATCGAAGAGGCCCACCGGCAGTGGACCAAGCACGGCTGGGGTGATGTCGCCGACGGCATGGCCGCGGTGACCTCGGTGATGCGCGCCCATCAGATCATGATCGCGCGGGTGGAAGAGGTGCTCAAACCGTCGGGGCTCACGTTCGCCCGGTACGAATTGCTGACACTGCTGACGTTCACGCGCACCGGTGCACTTCCGATGGCGAAGGCCAGCGCGCGCCTTCAGGTTCACCCGACGAGCGTCACCAACGCCGTCGACCGGCTCGAGACGGCGAATCTCGTGCGGCGTGTTCCACATCCGAGCGACCGCCGCGCCACGCTGATCGAGATCACCGACGCGGGAAGGAAACTGGCGGTCGAGTCCACCGAGCGGCTCAACGCGCAGGTGTTCTCCCACCCCGGCGTGTCCGGTGACAAGCTGGAACAACTGGTCGCCATCCTCGCCGAACTGCGCCGCGAGGCAGGCGATTTCGACACCGGAGACGCGCCGACCAAGTGGTGAGTACGGCTGTTCAGCGGTGCTTGAAGACGGGCTGACGTTTCTCGACGAACGCCGCCATCCCTTCCTTCTGGTCTTCGGTGGCGAACGTCGAGTGGAACACCCGGCGCTCGAAGCGGACGCCCTCGGTGAGGGTGGTTTCGAAGGAGCGGTTCACCGCTTCCTTCGCCATCATCGCGACCGGGAGGGACATCTGGGCGATGGTGGTCGCCGTCTGCAGGGCCTCGTCCAGGAGGTCGGCGGCGGGCACGATCCGCGACACCAGCCCTGCGCGTTCGGCCTCCTCGGCGTCCATGTTCCGGCCCGTCAGGCACAGTTCCATGGCCTTGGCCTTGCCCACGGCGCGGGTCAGGCGCTGTGAGCCGCCGATGCCGGGGATGACGCCGAGTTTGATCTCCGGCTGACCGAACTTCGCGGTGTCGGCGGCGAGCAGGATGTCGCAAAGCATCGCCAGTTCGCACCCGCCGCCGAGCGCGTAGCCGGCGACGGCAGCGATGGTGGGCTTGCGGGCCGCGGCGAGGCGATCCCACGCGGCGAAGAAGTCGTCCAGGTAGACGTCCATGTACGACTTGGGCTGCATCTCCTTGATGTCGGCGCCCGCCGCGAAGGCCCGATCGGAACCGGTGATCAGGATGGCTCCGATCTCCGAATCCTTCTCCAACTCCTCCACCGCCGACACGACCTCGCGCATCAGCTCGGAGTTCAAGGCGTTGAGCGCCTTCGGACGGTTGAGGGTGATGATCCCCACCCGGCCCTTGCGCTCCAGGAGGATGGTCTCGAAGTCGGTCACTGCTCTCCCTCGGTGGAACGTTCGCGGATGTCGTTGATGATGGCCGAGAAGTCCTGACCACCACCGCCGGCGGCATGGAACCGGCTGTACAGTTCGGCGGCACGGAGGCCGAGTTCGGCCTCGACGCCGTTGGTCTTCAGCGCGTTCGCGGCGAGACCGAGATCCTTGTCCATCAGCGCGGCCGCGAAGCCCGGCTGGTAGTCGTTGTTGGCCGGGCTCGTCGGAACCGGTCCGGGCACAGGACAGTTGGTGGTCAGCGCCCAGCACTGCCCCGACGCGTTGGACGCGACGTCGAACAGCGCCTGGTTGCTCAGCCCCAGCTTCTCGCCGAGGACGAATGCCTCGCTGACGGCGATCATCGACACACCGAGGATCATGTTGTTGCAGATCTTCGCGGCCTGACCGTTGCCCGGGTCGCCGCAGTGGACGACCTTCTTGCCCATCACGTCGAGCAACGGCTTCGCGGACTCGAAGTCGTCCGCCGTGCCGCCGACCATGAACGCGAGAGTTCCCGCGGTGGCGCCGACGACGCCACCGGAGACGGGTGCGTCCACCGAGCGGTGTCCGGCCTCGACGGCCTCGTCGTGCGCTGCGCGGGCGTCCGCGACGTCGATGGTGGACGAGTCGATGAACAGGGTGCCCGGTTTCGCGGCGGGCAGGATCTCCGCGTAGAGCCCGAGAACGTGCTTGCCGCTCGGCAGCATCGTGATCACGACGTCCACCTCCCGTACGGCCTCGACGGCCGAATCGGCGACGGTGACACCGTCTTTCACTGCCTGCTCGAGTGCGGCGGGCGCGAGGTCGAAGCCGACCACCGTGTGCCCCGCCTTGACGAGGTTGGCCGCCATGGGACCACCCATGTGGCCGAGTCCCAGAAATCCGACGGTAGTGCTCATAGCAGTCCCTCCTGGACGCGTGTGGCTGGTGGTCAGTGCTGCGGTTGCGGGGCCGTGAGGCCGAGTTCGAGGTCGCCGAGGGGGGTGAAGAACTGTGCGACGACGTCGTCGGTGACGTCGTCGAGGGTGGCGGGTGACCAGCGCGGGTTGCGGTCCTTGTCGACGACCTGCGCCCGGATCCCCTCGACCAGATCGGCCGAACCCAGGCAGGCCACCGACACCCGGAACTCCTCGTTGAGGACCTCCTCGAGGCTGCCCGCGACCCGGGCCCGGCGCAGCGAGGTGAGGGTGACCGCGCACGCGGTCGGCGACTTCGCCAGCACCTGCTCGGCCGCCTT
>NZ_JBHUSF010000446.1:0-5713 GCF_042673295.1 Rhodococcus sp. NPDC057014 | reverse complement strand
GGGGAAGATCAGCCCTTGTGCGCCTTGACGGCCTCGGTGAGCTGCGGAGCGACGTTGAACAGATCGCCGACGATGCCGAAGTCCGCGATCTCGAAGATCGGGGCTTCCTCGTCCTTGTTCACGGCGACGATGGTCTTCGACGTCTGCATGCCGGCACGGTGCTGGATGGCACCGGAGATGCCGAGCGCGATGTACAGCTGCGGGGAGACCGTCTTACCGGTCTGACCGACCTGGAACTGGCCCGGGTAGTAGCCGGAGTCGACCGCGGCACGCGAGGCACCGACAGCGGCACCGAGCGAATCGGCGAGTTCCTCGACGACGGTGAACTTGTCGGCGCTGCCGACACCGCGACCACCGGAGACGACGACGGTCGCCTCGGTGAGTTCGGGGCGGTCGCCGCCGACGATCGGATCACGCGAGGTGATCTTGACGGCACCCTCGTCCTGGGCCGGAACCTCGACGGAAACCTTCTCGCCTGCACCGGCTTCGGGCTTCGCCTCGATGGCGCCCGGGCGGACCGAGATGACCGGGACGTCGCCGTTGGCCTTCGCGTCGACGGTGAACGCGCCACCGAAGATGGAGTGCACGGCACTGCCGTCGGACTTCACGTCGACGACGTCGACGAGCAGGCCGGAGCCGATGCGGGCAGCAAGACGTCCGGAGACCTCCTTGCCCTCGACGCTGGCGGCGGTGATGACCGCGGCCGGGGCGGCCGACTCGACGAGCGACGCGAGCACGTCGACCTTCGGCGTGACCAGGTAGCCCTCGATGTCGTCCGACTCGGCGACGTAGATCTTGGCCGCGCCTGCGGCGGCGAGGCCCTCGGCCAGCTTGTCGGCGGTCCCGGCGGGACCGGTGACCACTGCGGCCGGCTCACCGAGCGCGCGAGCGGCGGTGATGAGTTCGGTGCTGACCTTCTTCAGTGCACCCTCTGCGTGCTCGACGAGCACCAGTACTTCTGCCATGTCTAACTCTCCCTGTATGTGTCTGCTGGTCTGTAGAGGGGCGCGATCAGATGATCTTCTGGCCCACGAGGTAGGCAGCGATCTTGCTGCCGCCGTCGCCCTCGTCGACGATGCGCTCACCAGCGGTACGCGGGGGCTTGGGGGTGGAGGCGGTGACGGTGGTGCCCGCGTTGGCGACACCGACAGTCTCCGGGTCGACACCGAGGTCGGCCAGCGTGTAGACGAGAACTTCCTTCTTCTTCGCGGCCATGATGCCCTTGAAGGAGGGGAAGCGGGGCTCGTTGATCTTCTCGGTGACGCTGACGATGGCCGGCAGGCTCGCCTCGAGGCCGAAGACGCCCTCGTCGGTCTCGCGCTCACCGGTGACGGTGCCGTCGGCGACGGTGAGCTTGCGCAGCTGCGTGAGCTGCGGGATGCCCAAGTACTCGGCGATGATGGCCGGAACGGCGCCGACGCGGCCGTCGGTGGCCTCGTTGCCGGCGATGATCAGGTCGGCGGGCTCTTCGTTCTCGAACGTGATCTGCCCGAGCGCCGCGGCCAGGGTCCACGCGGTCTGCACCGCGTCGGAGCCGTGCAGGGCCGGGTCGTTGATGTGCACTGCCTTGTCGGCACCCATGGACAGGGCCTTGCGGATGGCGTCGGTGGCGCGGTCCGGACCTGCGGAGAGGACGGTCACCTCGCCGCCCTGGGCCTCCTTGATCAGAAGCGCTTCTTCGACGGCGCGCTCGTTGATCTCGTCGAGCACTGCATCGGCGGCCTCGCGGTCAAGCGTGTAGTCGCCGTCGGTCAGCTTGCGCTCGGACCACGTGTCGGGGACCTGCTTGATCAAAACAACGATGTTCGTCATGGGTCTTCGTCGACCTCCTGTGTGTTCTTGCGTGGTTATCGTGAGTCGCTCCGCGCGGGCCGAGCTCTCGTCTTCGATATTTCGTCGCACGATTGCTCTGCGACAGATTACCCCACGCTAAGTTACCCGTTGGTAACTTGCGCGAAAGTCTCGTTCACCATAACGGCCGAAACCGCATTTCACCGCTGTGATGTAGACCACCTGGACGAGCGACCTTGCCGGGGGCACTAACCTCGCAGCGGTGAGCGAATCATTTGTCGGCGACCGCGAGGACGCACCACTGCCCCTCACGGGCGAGCGGACCGTGCCCGGTATCCCCGAGGAGAACTACTGGTTCCGGCGGCACGAGGTCGTCTACCGCGACCTCCTCCCCCGCTGCGCGGAACGCCGGGTACTCGAGGCCGGATCCGGAGAAGGCTACGGCGCCAACATGATTGCCGATGTGGCACGGAGCGTCACCGGACTCGACTACGACATCTCCGCCGTCGAACACGTCCGCGTGCGGTACCCCCGGGTCGAGATGCTGCACGGCAACCTCGCCGAGCTTCCCCTCGGCGACGAGTCCGTCGACACCGTCGTCAATTTCCAGGTGATCGAACACCTGTGGGACCAAGCACAATTCCTGCGCGAATGCTTCCGGGTGCTGACCCCCGGAGGGGAGCTGCTCGTCAGTACCCCCAACCGCATCACGTTCTCGCCGGGCCGCGACACGCCGCTGAATCCCTTCCACACCCGCGAACTCGACGCGGCCGAGCTGACCGAACTACTCGAGGAGGCCGGATTCACCGTCGCCCTCATGACCGGCGTGCACCACGGCACGCGACTGAAGGCCCTCGACGCGAAGCACGGCGGCTCGTTCATCGGCGCGCAGATCGACCGCGCTCTCGCCGGCGAACCGTGGCCCGAGGAACTCACCCGCGACGTCGAGGGCATCACCGTCGACGATTTCGCACTGCACGAGGGCGACATCGACGACAGCCTCGACCTGGTGGCCATCGCGGTGAAGGATCCCGTTCGGTGACCGAATCCGACAACCGCACCGGAGCCGGCGACGCGACGGAACCCGGCATGTTCTGCCTGGTCCTGCACTCCCACCTGCCCTGGCTCGCCCACCACGGCCGCTGGCCCGTCGGCGAGGAATGGCTGTACCAGTCGTGGGCGGCGTCGTACCTCCCGCTCACCGCGATGCTGCGGCGGCTGTCCGACGAGGGTCGCTCGCATCTGCTGACGCTCGGGATCACCCCCGTTCTCGCAGCTCAGCTCGATGATCCGCACTGCCTCGCCGGGATGCACCACTGGCTCGGGAACTGGCAGATCCGCGCGCACGAGGCGGCAGGCATGCCCGACGACGCGCACCGCGAACTCGGTGCGCGCGAACACCGTGCGTCCGCCGCCGCGCTCGCCGACTTCGAGGTGCGCTGGCGCCACGGCGGCTCCCCGGTGCTGCGCGACCTCCTCGACCGCGAAGCGTTCGAACTGCTCGGCGGTCCGCTCGCCCACCCGTTCCAGCCGCTGCTCGATCCGCGGTTGCGCGCGTTCTCCCTCCGCGAGGGGCTCGCCGACGCGGCCGCCCGGTGGAATTGCACGCCGACAGGTATCTGGGGGCCCGAATGCGGGTACACCCCCGGCATGGAGACCGGATACGCCGAGGCCGGCGTCACGCATTTCATGGTCGACGGTCCCGCCCTGCGCGGCGACACCTCCCTCGGCCGGCCGGTCCGGGAGTCGGACGTGGTCGCGTTCGGGCGCGATCTGCAGGTCAGCTACCGGGTGTGGTCGCCGAAATCGGGCTACCCCGGCCACGGCGCGTACCGCGACTTCCACACCTACGACCACGCCACCGGACTCAAACCGGCCCGGGTCACCGGCCGCACGGTCGACTCGGCCGACAAGGCGCCGTACGACCCCGCCCTCGCGTCGGCGGCCGTCGACCGGCACGTGGCCGACTTCGTCGCCACCATCCGCAAGCGGCTGCGCGACGAGTCCGGCCGGATCGGCCGGCCCGCACTGGTCGTCGCCGCGTTCGACACGGAACTGTTCGGGCACTGGTGGCACGAGGGCCCCGAGTGGCTGGAGAAGGTGCTGCGCGCGCTGCCCGAGGCCGGGATCCGGGTCGGCACCCTCGACGACGCCCGGCAGCAGGGCTATGTCGGCGAACCCGTCCAGCTCGAGAACTCGTCGTGGGGATCCGGTAAGGACTGGCGGGTGTGGGCCGGCGATCAGGTCGCGGACCTGGTGCAACTCAACTCGGAGGTGGTCGGGACCGCCCTCGACACCGTCGACACGACCCACGACGCCGACGCCGCACCCGGACGTCCCGCGCTGCGGAACCGCGTGAACGATCAGCTGCTGCGCGAGGCCCTGATGACGGTGTCGAGCGACTGGGCGTTCATGGTCAGCAAGGATTCGGCGGCCGGATACGCCCGCGACCGGGCACACAAGCACGCGCACGCCACCCGGGAGATCGCCACCGCCGTGTCGGCGGGCAAGGATACGGCCGCGGCCAGGCTCGCACACGGATGGAACCGCGCCGACAACCTGTTCCCCGGGCTCGACGCGCGTCGTCTTCCCGCCGCGGACCGGATGGCGGGCACCGAGGGAGGGGCGTCGTGAAGATCCTGATCATGTCGTGGGAGTACCCACCCGTCGTGGTCGGCGGTCTCGGCCGCCACGTCCACCACCTGGCCACCGAACTCGCCGCGGCCGGACACGAAGTGGTGGTGCTGTCGCGGCGGCCGTCGGGCACCGACGCGTCGACCCATCCCACCGTCACCCACATCGAGGACGGCGTCCTGGTGGTCGCCGTCGCCGAAGACCCCGCGCACTTCGTGTTCGGCGAAGACATGCTGGCGTGGACGCTCGCGATGGGTCACGCGATGGTGCGGGCCGGCGTCGCCCTGCACAAGCCGGGTGTCGGGGAGGGCTGGCAGCCGGACGTGGTGCACGCACACGACTGGCTGGTGGCGCACCCGGCCATCGCGCTGGCCGAATTCTACGACGTCCCTTTGGTTTCCACGCTCCACGCCACCGAGGCCGGGCGGCACAGCGGCTGGGTGTCGGGGCGGATCAACCGGCAGGTGCATTCGGTCGAATGGTGGCTGGCCAACGAATCCGACGCCCTCATCACGTGTTCCGCGTCGATGCAGGACGAAGTGACCACCCTCTACGGGCCGCAGCTCCCGCCGATCACGGTGATCCGCAACGGAATCGACCTCACCACGTGGAATTTCCGCGAGCGCGCGCCACGGTCCGGACCGCCGAAACTACTGTTCGTCGGCCGCCTCGAATACGAGAAGGGCGTGCAGGACGCCATCGCCGCGCTCCCCCGCATCCGCCGCAGCCACCCCGGCACGACGCTGTCGATCGCCGGGGAAGGCACCCAGTTCACCTGGCTCTACCAGCAGGCCCGCACCCACCGCGTCGCCCGCGCCGTGCACTTCCTCGGCAACCTCGACCACGTCGAACTGCTCGGGTGGCTGCACGGCGCCGACGCCATCGTCCTGCCCAGCCGGTACGAGCCGTTCGGCATCATCGCGCTCGAGGCCGCCGCCTCCGGAACCCCGCTCGTCGCGTCCACCGCGGGCGGTCTCGGCGAAGCGGTCGTCGACGGCGAAACCGGCATGTCGTTCCAGCCGGGCGACGTGACCGGACTCACGTCCGCGGTCCGGGAGGTCCTCGACGACCCGGCAGGGGCGCAACAGCGTGCAGTCGCCGCCCGCGACCGCCTCACCGCCGATTTCGACTGGCACAAGGTGGCCGAGGAGACCGTCCACGTCTACGCGGGCGCCAAACGTCGCGTGCGGCATCCGCTGGCGCGGCCGGAGATTCCCGAGCGCCCCCTACCCGGCCGCTGACCGGTGCGAATGTACCGTTCGGCGCCTTCTGTGCGCCGAACGGTACA
>NZ_JBHUSF010000445.1:0-5725 GCF_042673295.1 Rhodococcus sp. NPDC057014 | reverse complement strand
GGAACCGAGCGCAGACCGACGATCGCGTTGCCGATGACAGGCATTGCCGCGAAGAACGCCAGCATGATGAACGACGGCACGACTCCCAGCCCGAACGGCACGATCAGCAGGGCGAGCAATGCGAGGGACGGGATCGTCAACGCGACCCTGCTGGTGGTGAGTGTCAAGGCCGAGAAGAGCGGCAGGCGGTGCACCGCGATGGCGATGAGCACGGCGACGATGGTGCCGACCAGCACAGTTTGGAACGCGAGCGATGCGTGCTGATACGTCAGGAACCCGAGGAACTCTCCCCTTCCCTGCAGGTAGTTCCACATGTTCACGAGATTCCCCCTTGCGGCCACCGTGTTTCGGGGGCACATCGACTCCAGGACTCCGCCCGTGCCGGACGGCGACGATACCGCCCGGATACCGACGACGACCGAGTACCCAGTCTCGCCGATCGCAGACCGATCTGCAGGAAAGAGGATCGGCGTGTCCTCCAACTGCGGCGACGCCGATCGATACAGAAATCGACCGATTGCGACACAGTTGAAATCAGCTCGAGCCGAACACCTCGAGTCGTGGTTCCGAGACGGAATTACTGTGCCTCGAAGGGTTCACCCTCGAGTGCCTCTGACGTGCGCGCGTCCGGTCCGACGGGCACGTCACCTTCGAGGGTGATGCGGAACAGTCGACGGTCGTCGTCGGTGACGAGGTCGTTCGGCGCGAGATGGACCGACGAACGGTTGTCCCAGAACGCGATCGACCCCGGCTCCCACTTGAACCGCACCGTGTACTCGGGCCGAGCCAGCTCTTCGTAGAACAGGCCGAGAAGACGACGACTCTCGTGGGCCGACACACCGGCGATCTGCTGCGTGAAGCCCGGGTTGACGTAGAGGGCCTTCTCCCCCGTCTCGGGGTGCACCCGCACCACCGGGTGTTCGCTGACCAGCGGGCGCCGCTCGACACGGCGGAGGTAGTCCTCGGTGGGCGTCGAACCGGCGTCGGGCGCGAATCGGTGCACCGCACGCAGTTCGTCGGCGAGTCGCTGAATCGGTGCCGACAGACCGTCGTACGCGGCGACGCCGTTGGACCACTGGGTGTCGCCGCCGTACGGGGGCAGGACCTCCGCGCGCAGAATCGACGCGAAGGGCGGGTTGACCGCAGCGGTGACGTCCGCGTGCCATCGCACCTTGTCGTAACCGCCGCTGGACGCGACTCGCGATCTGAAGCGATCGCGGAAGATCGGATAGATCGTCGGATGGTTCGGGTCGGGGATCGAGTCGAAGAGTGGGTGTGCCGGAGTCGGCTTCCCGAAGTACGACGCGAAACGTAGGTGCTGGTCGTGGTCGAGGAACTGTTCTCGGAAGAACACGACCTTCCACTTCAGCAGTGCGGCGCGGATCGCCTGGATTTCGTCGCCGGTCAGCTCGTGGGTCAGATCGACGCCGCGAACCTCGGCGCCGGTGTATCCGGACTGCGGGATCACCGCGAGTCGAGTTGCGGCCTGCGTCATGTGAACTCCTTCTGTGGGACTTTCGGCAGCGGCATCGGGCGGCACCGTCCACTGTGTTCGGGGCAAAGGGTGACGGACTGAGGTTCAGGCGGTCCGGCGGATCGTGTGGGTGGCCGCGCACATCGGGCACCACGTCGCCTCACCGACGATCCACCCGTTGGTGCGTGCGAAGGCGACCGCCTCCGGACGACCGGCGACGGCAGCGTCGAATCGGTGCTCACACAGATCGCACCGCAGCATCCATCCACGCTTCCCTGAGGACCGCACCAGTATGTGAACAGTCATGTCACCCCCGTGACTTCGTCAGACTTCGCTCTCAGCATGGCACACCCTGCCCCGCACTGGTTGCCTCACAAAGGCACCCCGGGTCGCGGTCCGGATTCGACTCTCGTGTTCGGCTCCGGGCGTGCAGTGCGGATGGACGAGCGACAATTATTCGCTCCCAATGGATTCTGCGCTGTCGCACGCGCCGATCGGTCGCCGCATCCACCCTCCGCAGTCCCTGCCGTGGGCACGAACCCGAGTAACCATCACGCCGATCCGAACCCTCCGCCGCATCCGCGAGGGGCATTAGCATCGTTGGTACTCAGCGGTTTCCGGTGTCTGTTCGCGCGGACGGTCCGGCGTCTCGCCGGCACTCCCCACCCGAAACACACCAGTCATATGCAACCAACTCGCGCGGTCAATGGGAGTCGATCCAGCATGTCGAACTATGAAAATGTCAACGTCGGTCGCCGGCGGAGTGCGATTGCGCGCCGCATCGCAGCCGTGACGGCACTCGGAGGCGTGGCACTGCTCGGCTTCGCCGCACCTGCCGCGGCGCATGTCCACGTCGACGGCGCGGAACAGCTCTCGAAGGGCGGATACGGCCTAGTGCGCCTCATCGTTCCCACCGAGTCGGACGCCGCGTCGACAATCGGTCTGACCCTCACGGTCCCCGAGGGCGTCGACTTGACCTCGGCTCGGACGCTGCCGATTCCGGGATGGACGGCGACGGTCGAACGTGAGCAGTCCGGCGACGGGGAACGGGTGTCACGTGTCAGATGGCAGGTGACGGATCCCGCGAACGGATTGAAGGCGGCCGAATTCGGGGTGTTCACCCTGTCGGCGGGGCCGTGGCCCGAGGACGTCGACTCGGTTCCGCTACCCACCGAGCAGATCTACAGCGACGGTTCGGTGGTGTCCTGGAACGAGGTTGCCGTCAACGCGGGCATCGAACCCGAACACCCGGCTCCCGTCGTCACGCTTGCTGCCGGTGGTGCGGGTGCGCACGGCGACGGGCACGGCGGCACAGCAGATTCGGCATCGGCCGACGGTTCGTCCCATGTGGCCGCGTCCGACAGCGATTCGACAGGGTGGCTGTGGCGCACGATCGCGGTGGCCGCGCTGGTGCTCGCGCTGGGGGCCACGATCGCGGTGATCACCCTCGTGCGCCGGGGTCATGTCCGAACCTAGCCCGCCGGTGCTCGTGCAGAACGACCATCGCCGATTCGCGGCCACGATGACGCGAGCTGTTGCGTTCTCCTGGCTACTCGCGTTCGTTGCGACGGCAGCAGCGGTATGGTGGGCGCCACCCGCGTCGGCCCACGCCACCATCGTCTCGGCCGCTCCGGGCGACGGATCGCACGTCGACGTGTCGCCGGAGGTACTGGCCTTCGAGTTGAGCGAGCCGGTCACGCTGGTCGAGGGGTCGGCGCAGCTGATCGACAGCACGGGTGCCCGCCACTCGGTCGCGACCGACCGGGTCGAGGACGGTGGCCGCCGGATCGTGTTCGTGGTCGACGGAACAATCGGCGACGGGGCGTATCTCGCTACGGCGCGGGTGATCTCCGCAGACACTCACGTGGTGTCGCTGTCGAGCAGATTCACGGTGGGCTCGGTCACCCAGTTCGGACACGCCCTCGACGCCGGTGCGACAACGACCGGAGTCGAGCAGTACCTCCGTTATCCGAGCAAGTCGGCGGTGTACCTCGGTGTCGTCCTGTCTTCCGGCCTCATGATCGCCGGCCGCTGGGTCTGGCCCACCACCCTGGGCGGCCGCCGTTTTCGCACGGTCTACCGGGTGGGAACAGCGGTATTGACCGTCGGGCTGCTCGGTCGACTCATCGTGCAGGTTGCGGGGCAGTCAGGCGGGCTGGCCGACGCGTCGGCGTCGGCTGTCGCAACCGTCCTGGGCAGTCAGCTGGGTGTCGCGATCGTCGTGGCGGTGGTGCTGAACCTCGCCTGCTTCGCGTATCCGCCCGGGACGAACCGGACCGCCGACGCACTCGGGTACCTCCAGGCGGCGTCGGCGGTGGCCGCGGTCACGCTGGGCGGTCACGGGGGGTCCACCGAAAGATGGCCGCTGGCGTTCCTGGGCACCGCGGCGCACGTATACGCCGCCGCGCTGTGGCTCGGCGGAGTGTGCATCCTGGCTCTGGTAGTCGACGGTGTCGCGCAGCTCGAACGATGGCATCGGGTGGCCGCAGGCCATGTGGTGCTCGCGTCCGTCACGGGTCTGACCCTCGCGATCCTGCAGGTCCGTCCCGTCGAGGCGCTGTTTCGCACCTCGTACGGACTGGTGCTGACCGTTAAAGTCGTACTGGTCGGGCTCGTCGTGGTCGCCGGCTACCTGACATACCGTCGGTACCGTCACGGAGCGACCGACCCGGCCGGTGACCGCGGTGAGAACCCGCGGCGCTCGCGCACCGTGATCGTCGAGGCCGCTCTCGCGGTCGCAGTCCTCGCTGCGACGTCATTGCTGTCGTCTCTCACACCCGCCAAGGACAGCTACACCACGAATGTGCACACCGAGCTGAACTTCGGTGCGTCGGAGATCCTGGACGTCGAGATCGACACCGTTCGCCGCGGCCCCCAGACGTTGACCGTCCGGTTCCGGACCCCGGATGCGGGATTCGCCGCAGGCGCAGCGCTGCCCGACGTGGACGTCGAACTCTCCTCGGCCGTCGCCAATGTCGCACGGATGCCAGTCGAACTCACCAGAACCGGACCCGACGGCGACGGACTCACCTGGATCAGCGACGGGTTGATCGTGCCGACCGCCGGAGAATGGCAAGTCACGGTTCGGTTCGAGGGCACCCACGGACCCAAGCTGGCGTCCTTCGATTACGAGGCCCTCTAGAGTATCGGCACTGTCGACAGGTCCCTGACCGTGAGTCAGTTGCTCTCCGCGGCGGCCACCGGAATGTTCGCGCCCCGGAATTTCGTTTCCAGGAACTGGGCCAGTTCCGGGCTTTCCAGCGCACGTGCCAGTTCGAGCACTCGCTGGTCGCCCGCCAACCTCGACGGCGCGACGAGCACATGCGCATAGGGATTCCCCGGGCCCGGTTCGATCGCGAGCGCGTCGTCCGCCGGCGTCAGACCGATGGATGCCGCGTCATCCGGCTTGAGGACCACTGCGTCGTAGTTGTCGTACAGCGACTGGAGGTAGTCGTCGTAGCCGAGTCCCAGGAGTGTCAGGTGCCGGAGCGAGTCCAGCACGTTCGCCTGGGTAATCGTGAGATCCACCGCCGAGGTACCTCCGAACGGGCGGTCCAGCTTCACCAGCCCCGCGCTCTGCAGCAGATGGAGTCCACGCGCGAAACCCGTCGGAGTCGCGGGGAGCACGACCTGCGAGCCATGGGGAAGACTCCGCGCGGTCACCTCGTCCGCCACCAGGCCCACGTTCACCCAGCTCTCGGTGTCCTTCACATCCGTCCATTTCGACGAGTACAGGCCGTATGGAACGACATTCACCTTCGACACAATGCTCAGATTGTCGTACGCATGCGTGCCGAGATCGGCTTCGAACGCGGGGATGTGCTGATAGAACGAAAGGTCGCCGTCCCCGGCGGCCACCTTCTCGTTGGAATCTTCCGACGCGTCGACGAGTTCGACCTTCGCCGAGGCCGGCAGAAGATTCTCGACCGCGTACTCCACGATCTCGCGGTCGTCGCCGGCGCCGACGTAGACGAGAAGCGAATCCCCGGAACCCCCGGCGGTCTCGTAATCGACCTGTGTGTCCGACCCGCAACCAACCAACCCTGTCACGGCCGCGAGCGTCACGGCGACGGTCCCGAGGACGCGGCGCCGGTTGAGAACCATCGTTGCGTCGACACGGCTGCGGTGACTTGCGCGTTGCATCTGACCACTCACTCCACTCTCAGAGGTTTTCGACACGGAACGACCGGCACCCAGGAACTCGGGAGCCGGGTTCCTGGGTGCCGGGTTCATGGGTGCGGGGTTCATGGG
>NZ_JBHUSF010000444.1:0-5736 GCF_042673295.1 Rhodococcus sp. NPDC057014 | reverse complement strand
CCGCGGGCCGAGAACGCGCACGCCGACCGCCTCGCCAACGAGGCCATGGACGGCGCCGAAGGTTCCGGCGCCGAACCGGAACCGGCCGCCGTCGCGGACAAGGCCACGCCGGCGGCGCCGGGCTGGATGGACACGACGGGCGCCCCCACCCGGATGCTGCTGCTCCGGCACGGGCAGACCGTGCTGTCCGTCGACCGGCGGTACTCGGGTCGCGGAAACCCGGCGCTCACCGAGATCGGGCTGGCGCAGGCGAACGGCGCGGCCTCCCGCTTCGCGGGCAACGACGGCATCGCGGCCGTGGTGTCGTCCCCGCTGGGGCGCGCGCAACAGACCGCGGCGGCCGCGGCGAAGGTGCTCGGGCTCCCGATCACCGTGCACGAGGGCCTCACCGAAACCGACTTCGGCGCGTGGGAGGGCCTGACGTTCCGGGAGGCCGCCGACCGCGACCCCGCACTGCACCGCAAGTGGTTGTCGGACACATCGGTGCGACCGCCGGAGGGGGAAAGCTTCGACGAGGTCCGGGAGCGGATCGTGAAGGTCCGAGACGACCTCACCGCCACCTACGGCGGCGCCACGATCCTCGTCGTGACACACGTGACCCCCATCAAGACTCTGCTGCAGCTGGCGCTCGACGCGGGACCGTCGCTGCTGTACCGGCTGCACCTGGATCTGGCGTCGCTGAGCATCGCCGAGTTCTACCCTGACGGCGGCTCGTCCGTCCGCCTGGTCAACGACACCTCCCACCTGTGAGTACTTCTTAACCGCCGGCGGTTGAGAAGTACTCACAGGCCCAGAGGGCGACGACGGCCGCGAGCAGGGTCAGCGGCGTGGTCACCAGCGCGAGAATCGTGAACGTCCGCAGATCCGCGGGCGATCCGGCTCGCGCGGCGACCCGTCGCCACAGCATGATCGCCAGCGACCCCACGTAGGTCAGGTTCGGGCCGAGATTCACCCCGAGCAACATCGCCAGGACGAGGGCGGTCGGCGGGTGGGGTCCGAGCGCCGCCAGCAGGAGCAGGGTGGCGGGGAGATTGTTCACCAGATTCGCGGCGACCGCCGCGACGACGGCCATCGTGAGCAGGGCCGCGAACGACGTGTCGGTCGGCAGCCGTGAGCCGATCCAGTCGCCGATCGGGCCGTTGGCGACGCCGGCGACGGCGACGCCGAGGACCAGGACGAACGCGCAGAACCACACGTCGACCGAATACAGGATGCGGCCGAAGTCGGTGCGGCCGTCGCGCAGAGCCACGACGCCGAGCACGATCGCCCCCGCCGCCGCCACCCACGCCGGCGCGATCCCCACGAAGCCGGACACCGCGAAACCGGCGAGCGTCGCCGCGAGGATCGACAGCGCGACGGTCGGTGCGGGTGGATCGCGGGCCGGTTCCGGTTCGGCGTCGGGCCGATCCAGGTGGCGGCGGAAGAACATCCGGAACAGGATCAGTTCGACGACGATCGCCACCGCCCAGGGCAGCGCCATGACGGCGGTGAAATGGAGAAAGGTCAACCCCGTCGCGGAAAAGGCGATCAGGTTCGTGAGATTGGAGACGGGCAGCAGCGTCGACGCCGTGTTCGACAGGTGAGCGCTGGCGTACGAGTGGGGGCGCGGATCCATCCGCAGCGAGCGGGCCGTCGCGATCACCGCCGGCGTCAGCAGCACCACCGTCGCATCGAGACTCAGCACCGCGGTGGTGAGTGCCGCGGCCCCGAACACGAGCGTCAGCAACCTCTTCGGATCCCCGCGGGCCCCGCGCCGCAGCCGGGCCGCGATCCAGGTGAACACACCCATCGCGTCCGCGAGGTGCGCGAGGACGAGGATCGCCGCGAGGAACCCGACGGTCGGGGCCATCTCGGTCACCTCGTCCCGCGCCTGCGCCGGCGTGACCAGACCGGTGGCCAGGGCGACGACGGCGGCCGGTGCGGCCGCGACGATCTCGGGTAACCGGCGAGGCCGGACGACCGCGAAGACGAGGACCGCGGCGACGAGCGCCACTGCCAGAACAGTCACTTCAGGAGCTTGTGGAGGGTGCGCAGGTTCCGCGTGGTGGTGAAGGACTTGAGCTTGGGAGTACCGGTGCTCTTGCCGAACTTGCTCTTCAGCGTCATGCCCCGTTCGACCTCCCAGTACAGGACGCCGTCTCCGGCCTGCACGCGTTCGACCTCCGGGTCCAGGTCGTCCCGGAGCCGCAGCAGCGTGTCCAGGACCTCGGGGTCGGGAGTCACCAGCACGTACGGGTGCCAGCCTTCTCGCTCGGGGTCGAACGGGTAGTCGTCGACGATCTTCCGGATCGTGTCGAGGTCGAGGACGAAAACCCAGGCTTCGTAGTGGAAGTCGGCGCGCAGCGCGGATTCGATGTCGCTCTTCAGCGCGGGGACGTCGTCGCGGTCGGAATCGAAGAGCACGTTGCCCGACGCGAGGACGGTCTTCACGTTCTCGAATCCCAGCTCGGCGAAGGTGCTGCGGAGGTCGGCCATCTTGATGTTGATGCCGCCCACGTTGATACCGCGCAGGAGGGCGGCGTATCGGGTCATGCTCAGACCATAGTGCGGCGGCACGACACGTTCGCGCGAACTGTAGGCTGATCGGGCGGACGAGTTGGCCGGGCGACCGCGGCACGGGGAACCAGCACATCAGTGCGCAGGCCCCGAGTCGAGGAAAGTCCGGACTCCACAGAGCAGGGCGGTTGTTAACGGCAACCCGAGGTGACTCGCGGGACAGTGCCACAGAAAACAGACCGCCGGCGCCACATCCTCCGGGGTGCGGTGTCGGTCAGGGTGAAACGGTGCGGTAAGAGCGCACCAGCACCCCGGGTGACCGGGGTGGCTAGGTAAACCCCGCCCGGAGCAAGGTTGAAGGCCGCATCGGATCCTCCGGGACCCGGTGCGGCTGCGCAGGTGTTCGAGGGCTGCTCGCCCGAGCCTGCGGGTGAACCGCTCGAGGTACCCGGCGACGGTGTGCCCAGATGGATGGTCGCCACCCGGCGCTTCGGCGCCTGGGGACAGGATCCGGCTTACACGCCAACTCGTCCGCCTCGTTCCTGCGCCTGCGGGATCCGCCGCGTGCGGCTTGGAGACCAGGTCACGGGCCTGACTGGCGAGTAACAAACAGACCGGTTAGTGTTTTTCCCGCAGCGGCCCGACTGACCCGAATCGGGGTCGATGCCGGGGCCCGTCGTCCACGTCCGTGGGCGATGGGGCCCCTCGGCGGCGGTGCCGGGAACAGTAGATGTTACTCGCGATAGCGGTAACATCTGCTCATGGACTTGCCTCACGACATCGCCGGTTCCGGCCCCACCCTGGTCCTCGTGCACGGGGTGGTGCATCGCAGGCAGGCCTGGAACGTCCTGCTCGACCAGCTGACCCCCTATCGCCGGGTTGTCACCGTCGACCTTCCCGGACACGGCGAATCGGCGGCACTCGAAGACGGCGCGGACACGATGGACCAACTCCTCGAGGAGCTGAGCGGGTTCGTCCGCTCGGTGACGCCTGCCGGGGAACGGCCGCACATCGCCGGGAACTCGCTCGGCGGCTGGCTCTCGCTCGCCCTCGCCGCCCGGGGCGAGGTCGCCTCGGCCACGGCACTCTCACCGGCCGGCTTCTTCGTCAACCACGCCGATCAGGCCCGCACCATCTACACGTTCCGGGCCCTGCGCGGAGTCACCCGGGCGCTGGGCCCGAACACTCCGAAGGCGTTGCGGTACAGAGCCGTCCGCTATCCCTCCCTCGCCGCCTTCTTCGCGCGGCCCAGCCGGGTGCGCTACGAGGACGCCGTGATCGACGCGCAGTCGCTGGCCACGAACGCCCTGGTCGACAAGGGGCTGACGGCCTCGTTCGACCTCCCGCCGGTGGTCGACGCGACGGTACCGGTCACCGTGGCGTGGGGGCGGCGGGACCTGATTCTGCCCGTCTACCAGGCACGACGGGTGCGCAGAATGTTCCCGCAGGCGCGGACGCTGATCCTGCCCGGCATCGGGCACGTCCCGATGACCGACGACCCGGACCTGATCGGCACGATCCTGCTCGGCGGCAGCGCCGCGAGTTCCAGCGACTCCCCGAACTGACCGCGCTACCGCGCCTCGGTGACAAATCGGCGCTACCGCGCCTCGGTGACAAATCGGCGCTACCGCGCCTCGGCCACGACGATGGCGCCGAATCCGAAAAGGACGGTTCCCGTGATCCGGTCGAGGACCTTTCGCACCGTCGGCTTCTCCAGCGTGGTGCGCGCGCGGGTCAGCAGGATGCTGTACGCGCCGAGCCAGACGATCCCGAGCAGCCCGTGCACGAGCACCAGCAGGGCCAGGCTCGGGGCGGTCGGCCACCCGGGCGGAACGAGCTGGGGGAGCAGGCCGGTGTAGAACACCGCGATCTTGGGGTTCAGAAGGTTGGTCAGGAACCCGGCCCGCCAACTCGACCCCGAAGACGGAACCGGCGCCGGCGCGGTCCGGGCGGCGCGAGGGCGCGTCCGGCTGCGCCAGAGGGTGGACACTCCCAGATACACCAGGTACATCCCGCCGACGATCTTCACGACGGTGTACGCCTCGGCGGAGGCGGCGAGCACCGCACCGAGGCCGACGACGGTCAGGGCGCCCCACACCATCAACCCGGCGACCACGCCGAACGTCGCGCGCAGCGCCGCGCTGCGTCCACCGGACAGTCCGGCGCGGGTCACCACCGCCATGTCCGGACCCGGAATGACCGTCAGGAGCCCGAGCACCGCGAACGCCGTCACCACTGCACCGATCATCGGACCAGTATGTGGGGTGTCGTCAGCGCAGTGAAATCCAGACCTGGGACTTGCCGAGCACGGTGTGCCCGTCGAACGTGACCGTCAGGTCGATCCTCGCGGTGCCTGAGGAGTCGTCGACTTCCGCGGCCTTCGCGACGACGTCGACCACCGCACCCCGGTCCGGGTCGACGATCACCGGCTTGGTGAAGCGCGCTCGGTACCCCGTGACCAGTGCCGGATCGCCGAGCCAGTCGACGACGCACTGCGTCGCCAGTCCCAGCGTGAGCATGCCGTGAGCCAGCACGCCGGGCAGGCCCACCGCGTCGGCGACGTCGTCCCGGTAGTGAATGGAGTTGAAGTCACCGGACGCCCCGGCGTAGCGGACCAGAGAATCCCGGGTCACGTGATACCGGGCCTTGGCGACGGTGTCGCCGAGCAGGATTCGTCGCGGGGACGTCATTCCTCCCCCCTGACGAACAGCGTCGACGTCATCGTGCTCACGTGATCGCCTGTGGCGTCGTGGATCTCGATGTCGGCGACGAGCAGGGTGTGCGGGCCACGCGTGGTCACGTGCGTGACGGTGAGCACGGCGGAGAGTTCGTCACCCGCGACGACGGGGCGGTGGGACGTGGCGTGCTCGGTGCTGTGCACCAGATTGACCGGCTCGATTCCCGACGTCGGGTCGGCGACCAGTTGCGCGAGTGCGCGTTCCTGCACGATGACGGGAAACGTGGGCGGGGCAACGAGATCGGCGTGACCGGCGGCGCGGGCGCTGTCGACGTCGAACGACGTCGGATTGGTGGCGAAGACGGCGCGGGCGAATTCCCTGATCTTCTCGCGGCCGACGAGGTAGGGCTCGGTCGGTGGGTAGACACGACCCTCGATCTCCGGATTCACTCCCATCACGTCAGCCTAGAGACGTGTCGTCCGCTGGGCAGGGCGAAGCGTCACGAATGGGTTGCGGGCCCACCTGCCCTGATGCGACGAAACCCCCGCCGGAGGTGTCCGGC
>NZ_JBHUSF010000443.1:0-5738 GCF_042673295.1 Rhodococcus sp. NPDC057014 | reverse complement strand
GGTCGGGCCCACACGCTGATGGCGTGTGGGCCTGATTTTTTTGCCGGTGTGAGGCTTGACACATCGACCGTATTACATCTAACGTAATTTGTATCACTGTAAAACGTGACGCGATCCAGCGTTCCACCGATCCGGTCATCAGGCGATAGGAGCTCACGTTGGCTCATGTAGTTACGCAATCCTGCTGCAACGACGCGAGTTGCGTCGCGGTGTGCCCCGTCGATTGCATCCATCCCACTCCGAGCGAGCCCGGTTACGGCACCGCGGAGATGCTGTACATCGATCCGGTCGGCTGCATCGACTGCGGAGCATGCATCGACGCGTGCCCGGTCGACGCGATCGTTCCCGACTACGACCTGACGCCGGAGACCGCACGCTACGAGGAAATCAACGCGGCGTTCTACGCCGACAGGGAACAGCAGGAGCCCGTACCCGGACGTCCTGTTGCCGAGGCGGTCCCGGTGTCCGAACGCGCACTGCTGCGGGTGGCGATCGTCGGTTCCGGGCCGTCCGGCTGCTACGCGGCCGAGAGCCTGCTGTCCCGGATCGGTCCCGCCGTGGAGATCTCCTTCTTCGAGAAGCTCGCGACACCGTTCGGGCTCATCCGATTCGGCGTCGCACCGGACCATCAGGGGACCAAGGCGGTCGCCTCCCTGTTCCAGAAGACGGCGTCGCGGAAGAACGTGGACTTCTACCTCAACGTGGAGGTCGGCACGCACCTGACTCACGACGATCTGCTCGCGCATCACGATGCGGTGATCTACGCGGTCGGCGCCCCCGCCGACTGCTCGCTGGGGATTCCCGGTGAGGACCTGCCCGGAAGCCACTCGGCAACGGAATTCGTGGCGTGGTACAACGGCCACCCCGACCACGCGCACCGCACGTTCGACCTGTCGGGCGAGCGCGCCGTGATCGTCGGCAACGGCAACGTGGCGTTGGACGTGGCCCGAGTGCTCGTCGCCGGCACCGCCGAGCTGACGAAGACCGACATCGCCCCGCACGCATTGGAAGCGTTGTCGGAGAGCAGGATCAGAGAAGTGCTCGTCGTCGGACGGAGAGGTCCGGCGCAAGCCGCGTACACGAATCCGGAGTTGCTCGCGCTCGGCCATCTTCCCGGCGTGACTGTCGCGGTACGGCCCGAGGAGGTGGCGCGGGAGGCAGGTGGGCGGACCGACTCGATCGAGGCGATGAAAGCCAGGATCGTCGCAGAGTACGCCGCCGCCTCGCACAGGCCGGGAAACAAGCGTATTGCGTTGCGCTACCTACTTTCTCCGGTATCGGTTCTGGGAGACGGCCGGGTAGAGGGGATCCGCCTGGTCCGCAACGAGCTGGTTCGGGATGCGGACGGCCGTTCCAGGGCGGCTCCGACAAGTGTCGTCGAGGACGTCGACTGTGGTCTGGTCCTGCGGTCGGTGGGGTACCGGGGGATCCCCGTCGCGGGAATCCCCGTCTCGGGTGCACGATCGACGATGCTGAACGACGGAGGTCGTGTGCTGGAACCGGATTCGGGCAGGCCGATGCCCGGTGTGTACACCGTCGGATGGATCAAGCGCGGCCCCTCCGGCGTCATCGGAACCAACAAGGCGTGCGCCGCCGAAACCGTCGACAAACTCGTCGACGACTTCCACTCCGGTCGATTGGCAGCTCCCGGCGGCGGCAGGCAGGACCTCCGTCGGCTGGTGGGGGAGCGGCGTCCCGAACGTATCGACTACGACGGATGGAAGGCGATCGACGCGCACGAGCGACGGCTCGGCAGGCAATCCGGCCGGCCGCGCGTGAAGCTGGTGGACACGCCCTCGATGATCGAAATTGCCTTGGGTGCAGCTTCTTCCGAGTGAAGGATCCCTGATGAGCGCCGATTCGGCGCGCATCGAGAAAAGTGATTGACGTCTCATTGCCTAACGGTATAAGGTTTATCTGGATCGGAGATGCGGCCCGCACTCGATCCTCTCGACCGGCGACAGCCCGTGCGGTCGAGGATCGGAACAGTCTCGCCGCCCGACTTCGCCGGACGATGCCCCCACGCACCGCGAGTCTCCGGCATCTGACGAATCATCACAGAGGAGTTCACATGAAACTTCAGGACAAAGTCGCCGTCATCACCGGAGGTGGATCCGGGCTCGGACGCCAGGGTGCGCAGTTGTTCGCATCGGAAGGCGCGAAGGTGGCGGTCGTCGACATCGACGGCGACCGAGCCGAGCAGACTGCGAAACTGGTTGAGCAGCAGGGTGGAACGGCGATCGCCATCACCGCCGACGTGAGTGACGAGGCTGCCGTCTACCGCAGCGTCGAGACCACTGTCGAGCAGTTCGGCAAGCTCGACATCATGTGGGCCAACGCGGGTGTCGTCTCCCGCGGCGGTGTCCCGTCGGTGGCGGGCGGCGAACACGTCGAGTTCCAGGATCTCACGGATGCCGACTGGCAGCACGTTCTCGGAGTCAACCTCAGCGGCGTCGTGTACTCCTGTAAGGCCGCGGTGCCTGCGATGCGGGCCAACGGCGGCGGCACCATCCTGGCGACGTCGTCCGCGGCTTCCTTCGCCGCCTATCACAGCATCGCGATGTACTCGGCAACGAAAGCCGGTGTCAACGGCCTGGTTCGCGGCCTCAGCCTGGATCTCGGACGCTACGGCATCCGCGTCAATGCCCTCGCCCCCACGCACGGGATGTCGCCGAACTTCCTGATGGGCCCGGGCACCCCGGTGATCGGCCAGTCCTACGAGGAGACCGCGGGACCGTGGGATCCGGGTGTCTCGCCGATTCCGCTCAAGCTCCAGCGTCCGCCGTCGCTCGTGGACAACGCGAAGGTCGCACTCTTCCTCGTGTCGGACGACTCCGCATACATCTCCGGTCTGACGCTGCCCGCCACGGACGGCGGCACACTGTCGCGCGTGGCGATGATGTTCGAAGAGGACACGCCGACTCCGACGCTTCCCGTCGACTGAGTGGAGCGTCCGCCGATGACCGTTCATCCGCAGAACCGTGCGCCGTCGCTGAAGGTCGACCGATCCGCCTGTGCGGGTCACGGCCTCTGCTACGGAGCGGAACCCGAGATTGTCGACAGCGACGACCAGGGCTACCCCGTCGTCGTGGCCGAACCTGTTCCCGAGGACCTACGAGACCACCTGGGTGCCCTCGTCGAGATGTGCCCCGAACGCGCGCTGAGCGTCGAACTCCCGAATTCGGAAGGCTGAGAAGCAGTGACGACTACCCAACTACCCGAGAACCTCATCGTGGACTTCGACGTCTACGACCAGACGTTGGCGATGCCGGAGGACGTGTTCCAGGAACGCGCGGCGGCGCTGCGGGCCATCGGCCCCGTCGTGTATTCGAAGGCGCACGGCGGTCACTGGATCGTGACGCGCTACGAGGAGATCCATCAGGTCCTGCGTGATCCGGAGACCTTCTCCAGCTACCCGAACAATCTCGTGAACGCGGGCCAGGGGAAGTTCATCCCGATCGAACTGGACCCGCCGGAGCACACGTTCTACCGGCAGGCGCTGCAACCGCTGTTCAGTCCCAAGCGGATGAAGGAACTCGAGCCCCAGATCCGGGACGTCATCAACGAGCTCATCGACGACTTCGCGGCACGCGGTGAAGCCGAGTTCATCTCGGAGTTCGCCCACGAGCTGCCGACGCGGGTGTTCCTGGCGCTGATGGGCTGGCCCCTCGAAGACGCCGAGATGTTCACCAAGACGACAGACGTTGCACTGCAGGGCATTCCCGGTGGAACGGAAGAAGAATCCGCCAAGGCGCGTGAGGATGCGGCCAACCAGATCTTCGGCTACTTCGGTGCCATCGTCGCCGGAGTGCGGTCCGGTGAGAACACCTCGGACAGTCTGACCGCGCAGATCATCAACACCCCGATCGAGATGGAGGACGGGGTACGGCTGCTCACCGACGAAGAGCTGTACCGCATGTTCTTCCTCCTGCTCATCGCGGGCCTGCACACGGTCCAGGGTTCGCTGGCGTGGGGGATCATCCACCTGGCGAACAATCCGGGGCAGCGGCAGGAGATCGTGGACGATCCCGACACCATCCCGGCGGCCGTAGAGGAGATTCTCAGGATCGAGGCTGCGGTGATCGCAGGCCGGCGAGCGACCCGCGACGTCGAGATCGGCGGCGTCACGATCGCGGAGGGAGAACAGCTCATCGTGCTGCTCTGCTCGGCGAATCGCGACGGCGACGAGTTCGAGGATCCGGACGAGCTGAGAATCGACCGCTCGCCCAACCGTCACCTCTCGTTCGGTGCCGGACCGCATCGCTGCATCGGGTCTCACCTGGCACGAATCGAGCTCAAGCTGGCCATGGAGGAGATTCACCAGCGGCTGCCCGATTACCGGCTCGTTCCGGAGGATCCGCCGATCCTGCACGCCACCCAGGTGCGTGGCTGCATCCGGCTCCCGATCACCTTCACGCCGTCGGCCTGAGGCCGGGCCGGACGTCCGAGGCAGTTGTCCGTGGTCCTGTGGGACTTCGGGCAGCTGCCTCGCTCTTTTGGTGTAATGGAGTGGACGTGGCCCCCCGGTATGCAACAACTTACGTGTATTGTCATTTGTATCGCGACTGGTCGGGTGACCGGTCGGAAGTGACGGTGTCTGGAGCGAGGATGGCAAGAAGGAAGACCGCCGGTGTGCTGAGCCAGGACGCCGATGTCGCACGGTCTCAGATACTCGTGGCAGCCCAGACGATGATTCTTCGTTTCGGGATCGCGAAGACCACCATGGAGGACATTGCCAAGGAGGCGGGGGTCTCTCGCCCGACCGTCTACCGGTATTTCCAGGATCGCGAGACGCTCACCACCGAGTTGATCAGGTGGCGATCGCGTCAGACGCTCGAACGTGGCCGCAAGTTCCTGATGGAGTGTGCGACGTTCGAGGACAGGCTGATCGAAGGCCTCATCTACCTGGTGTACGACGGGATCAACGATCCGATCGTGCGCATTCTCGTCAGCCCCGAACACGTCGGCGGCGAGTCGTGGCTCGAGACGATCCCCCTCGCAACGAGTCTGACCACCGAACTGTGGGGGCCGATTTTCGACGACGCGAAGGCAGGCGGCGAGATGAGGGCGGATATCGACACCGGCGAGGCGTGCTCCTGGATCACCCTCGTGCAGCTGATGCTCGCTCCGAGACTGGATAATTCGGATCCTGCCGATCCCTCGCACCGGCAGATGATGCGGCAATTCGTTCTGCCGGCCTTCCTGCCCTAGTCGCCCGCGCCAAAGAGAAGCCGTGTCCCCGATGGGGCACGGCTTCTTTTGTGCTTTCTTTCGGTAAATCTAATGTTCTTAAGTATGCTGGTCGACGGTTTCCGTGCCTGGTCACGGCCGAATCGGTCGGGAATGCCTATGCCGGCGCATATTTCGCAGGTGAACCATTTCGCTTCCTGCTCTTGCCTGGACGGTCAAAATCCGTATAACGTATTACGTGCGACGTAATGTGTATCACAGCTGGAGGTCGTGAACTCGCCGTCCATCGTCCGCGATTCGATGAAAAATGCTGCAAACAAGCTGCATTCGACGTGCGCGGCGGGACGGCCGTGGGTTCCGGCCCGAGGTTGCAAGTGCCCTGCAACATCCGAGGCGCGTTCGACGCCTGAATACACGGAGGTAATGGTGGGAGTCGAGGTATCCGTCGAGGGACTGACCAAGTCCTTCGGCTCGCAGAGGATCTGGCAGGACGTCACGTTGACCCTTCCGGCCGGTGAGGTCAGTGCGTTGCTCGGGCCGTCGGGTAC
>NZ_JBHUSF010000442.1:0-5814 GCF_042673295.1 Rhodococcus sp. NPDC057014 | reverse complement strand
CCTTCGTGTGGAAAGCGACCGCGGAAGACATCATCGCCAAAGTCCAACGCGGCCGCACCGCCCTCCACAAGATCAAATCGCAGACAGACCACTAGTACGACGCCCGGCCACCGCTGGCGTCGTAGACGGCACCGGTCGAGAAACTGAGCGCCTCGGACGACAACCATGCGACGAGTTCGGCGATCTCTTCGGGCCGTCCCATCCGGGCCATCGGGGTGAGACTTTGCGAGCGTGCGAGGATCGCCGGGTCGGTGCCGGCGTTCATCGGGCTCTCGACCGCCGCCGGGGCGACCACATTGGCGAGGACGCCGGTCGTCGCGATCTCCTTGCCGAGCGATTTCGTCAACGCGATCACCGCCGCCTTGGACGCCGAGTAGGCGCTCTGCCCGGGATTGCCATCCTTGGCCGCGATGCTCGCCATGTTCACGATCCGTCCCCAGCCGGCGCCGGTCATGGCGGGCACGAACGCGCGGCACACGAGGAACGTCCCCTCGACGTTGATGCGGAACGTGCGGCGCCAGTCCTCGAGTTCGACGTCGACCAGTGGCGCCGAGGGTCCCACGACACCGGCGCTGTTGACGAGGATGTCGACGCGGCCGAGGCGTGCGGCGAGGTTCTCGACGGCGTCGGCGTCGGTGACGTCGAGGCGCTCGTCGGCCCCTGCGGCGACGTCCGCGGTGACGACGCGGACTCCGGCGTCGGCGAGGCGTTTCGCGCACGCCGCACCGATTCCGCTCGCGCCGCCGGTGACGAGCGCGGTCGCGCCCTCGGGATACGTGACCATGGTGGTTTCTCCTCGCGACTGTGTGCGCATTAGTCTTGTTCTATGTGCGAAATCGGAATGATCTGTTTCGCACTGTGTACGAATTGGAATATATGGGCTGAGCCACACTCGTCAAACTCGCCGAAGGGAATCCGATGGAGATTCGCTGGCTGCAAGCGTTCGTCGCCGTCGCCGAAGAACTGCATTTCGGCCGGGCCGCCGCGCGACTCCAGATGGCGCAGTCGCCGCTGAGCCAGACGGTGCGCAAACTCGAGAAGGACATCGGCGTGCCGCTGTTCGAGCGGAGCACCCGCAGCGTCGCGCTCACGTCGGCGGGCCACACGTTCCTGCCGCACGCCTACCGCATTCTCGAGAGCGTCGACATCGCGCGTCAGGCCACCCGCGCGTCCGCCGGGGGCGTGTACGGCCGGATCAAGATCGGCTTCACCGGCGTGCTCAACCATCTGTCCCTGCCGCCGCTCACCCGCGCGCTCCGGCAGCGTTACCCCGACATCGAACTCACCCTCGTCGGGCGAATCATGACCCGCGACGCCATCACCCAACTGGACAGTGGCGCACTCGATCTCGCGTTCGTCGGGCTTCCCGTCGAGACGGCCTCGGTGTCGACGCGGCTGATCCGCCGGGAGCCGTTCGGTGCTGTGCTGCCCGCGGATCACCCGCTCGCGTCGGAGCCGCAGATCGACCTGCGCGACCTCGCCGAGGACGGGTTCGTGACGACGCCGCTGTCGGCCGGTTCGGCGTTGCAGGAGGTGGCGATGCGCGCCTGCGTCGATGCGGGGTTCCGTCCCCGTGTCGTCCAGGAGATCACCGACCCGTACATGATCCTGATGCTGGTGGCGACGGGTGTCGGCGTGGCGCTGATGACGTCGGGCATCGCTGCGATCACGCCCCCGGGCACGGTGTTCGTGCCCCTCACCGGCGAGCCCATCTACATGAACCACGGCCTCGCCTGGGCGCCCCGTCGTGTCTCCGATGCGCTCCGGGTGGCGCTCGCGGTGTCGGAGGAGATCCTGCCGACCCCAGATTAGGACCTTTTCGATCTTTATCTAAGACTTTTTTTGCGCTGGACTGCGCATAGTCCGCCATGACACGCTCGTCACGGTCCGGAACTTCGTGTGAGGTGAGTCACCTCCGAAGAACGCCTCGCGGCGACACCGGATCCTGGGACGAAAGGAACACCATGGCAAGCACGTCGACACGCGACACCGGGGGACAACCGAACGAGAACGCCCGCCGGGCCGCCGTCTCGGGATTCCTCGGCAGCACGCTCGAGTACTACGACTTCTTCATCTACGGGTCCGCGGCAGCGCTCGTCTTCCCGAAGATCTTCTTCCCGGGAGGAGGAGCGACGGCGACGTTGCTGTCGATCGGCACGCTCGGCGTCGCGTACATCGCGCGTCCGCTCGGCGCCGTGCTGTGGGGGCACCTCGGCGATCGATACGGCCGCAAGAATTCCCTGCTGGCCTGTCTGCTCCTCATGGGCATCGCGACGGTCGTCGTCGGCTGCCTTCCCACGTACGAGCAGATCGGGATGGCCGCGCCGGTCATCCTGGTGCTCCTGCGGTTGTTGCAGGGCCTGTCCGCCGGCGGTGAATCGCCGGGATCCTCGGCGTTGACCCTCGAACACGCACCGGACCGTCGCCGCGCATTCTTCACCTCGTTCACCATGAGCGGCATCATGTTCGGCATCGTCATCTCGAGCCTGGTGTTCATTCCCGTGGCCGCCCTGCCGGACGACGCGCTCTACTCGTGGGGCTGGCGGGTGCCGTTCCTACTGAGCATCGTCGTGACGGGTGTCGCGGTCTGGCTGCGCCGCAAGCTCGACGAGCCGGACGTCTTCGAGGAGCTGAAGGAGCAGGACGACACGGCAGGCATTCCCGTCGTCGAGATGTTCCGCTCGCACTGGCGCACCGTGATCCGCATCAGCCTCAGCGCGACGTTCGCGATGATCAACACGATCGTCAACGTCTTCGCGCTGGCGTACGCCGTGCAGGTCGCCGGACTCGAACGCTCCACCATGCTGTGGGCCATCGCCACCGCCAATTTCGTCGCGGTGCTCACCCAGCCGCTGTTCGGCATCCTCGCCGACCGGATCGGCCGCAAGCCGGTGTTCGTGACGGGCGCCGTCGGCGCCGCAGGCATGGTCTTCGTGTTCTTCCACGCCATCGGAACCGGCAGTGTGCCCATGGTGTTCGCGGCCGGAATCGTCCTGATCGGCCTGTTCTACGCGATGCCCAACGGCGTGTACCCCGCGTACTTCCCCGAGCAGTTCCCCGCCAAGGTCCGGTACACCGGAATGGCCGTGAGCCTCATGCTGGGACTGCTGGTCGCCGGTTTCACCCCGGCCATCGCGCAGTGGCTGTCGGCGGGCGACACCGCGAACTGGACCCCGGTCGCCTGGATGTGCCTGGGCTTCGCCCTGCTGTCCTCGGCCGCCGCGCTCACCGGTCCCGAGACCTACCGCACCCCCACCGAGCAGTTGGGCGAACCCGACGCGACGACGGCCGGCACGCGAGAGCAGGCGCTCGTCCGCAACGACGCCTGACCGACACCTCTGCAGGAGATCTTCATGCACCCCGAATCCACCCGGCACCGGATCCGCCTCGTCGGGGCAGGGATCGCCACGTCCCTGTCCCCGGCGCTGCACGAACACGAGGCCGCCGCCCTCGGCCTCCCCGACTACCGCTACGACCTGATCGACGTCGCCGCGGAGGGCATCCCCGTCGACAGGTCCGGTGACACACTGCGGCGTGCCGTCGCGGCAGGCTGCACCGGGTTCAACATCACCCACCCGTGCAAGCAGGCGATCGCCGAATCCCTCGACGAACTGTCCGGCAACGCACGACTTCTCGGTGCCGTCAACACCGTCGTCGTCCGCGACGGCCGGCTGATCGGGCACAACACCGACCACAGCGGGTTCCTCGCCGCGCTGCGCCGCGGACTGCCCGACGCCGCGCTCGGACGCGTCGTTCTCGCCGGCGCCGGCGGTGCCGGTTCGGCCGTCGCCTACGCGCTCGCCGCCGCCGGGGTGCGGGACCTGCGGATCGCCGACGTCGACCCGTCCCGTGCCGCGGACGTCTGCGCGCGCCTCGAGGCCGCGTTCCCGCAGACGACGGTCACGGCCATCGGACTCGACGCGATCGAAGCGAACCTGGCGCACTGCGACGGCGTCGTCAACGCGTCCCCGATCGGCATGGTCGGATATCCGGGAACGCCGTTCGACACCGGCGCGCTCCATCCCGGGCTGTGGGTCGCCGACATCGTCTACCGCCCGCTGCGCACCGAACTCGTCCTGGCGGCAACCACTCTCGGCTGCGCCGTCCTCGACGGCGGCCAGATGCTCGTCGCGCAGGCGGCCGACACGTTCGCCCTCCTCACCGGCGTCACCCCCGACCCCGACCGCATGCGGCGCCACCTCGGCGACCTGCTCGCCGAGCAGTCCACCCCGACCGTCCTGGAGGAGTCCCGATGACCGCGCACCCGTTCGCCGCGCCCCTCGACCTGGGCAGCGTGCGACTGCGCAACCGCTTCGTGTCGGCCCCGATGGAACGCAACTACTGCGAGGTCGACGGCACGATGACCGACGAATACATCGCGTATCTCGAACGCCGCGCGGCGGGCGGCGCGGCCCTCGTGTTCACCGAGGCGAGCTACGTGCGCGCCGACGGCAAGGGCCGCATCCGGCAGATGGGCGTCGACGTCGACGAACGGATCCCGGGCATCGCGAAGCTGGCCGACGCGATCCACGCGCAGGGCGCGCTGGTGGGTGTCGAACTCAACCACGGCGGCCGCACCGCGCAGGGCGCCGTCAGCGGATTCGTCCCCGTCGCACCGTCACCGATCCCCTGCGCGGTGGTCGGCGGTGACATGCCCGAGCAACTCGACGGCGACGACATCGAGCACATCGTCGAATGCTTCGGCGAGGCCGCCGCACGCTGTCAGCAGGCCGGAATCGATGTCATCTCGTTGCACGGCGGTCACGGCTACCTCATCCACCAGTTCCTCTCACCCGCGTACAACCACCGCGACGACGAGTGGGCCGACCCGACGCTGTTCGTCAACCGCGTCATCGACGCCGTCCGCAGCATGGCCCCGGGTATCGCTCTCGGACTCCGCTTTTCGGCGTTCGAGGCGATCGACGGCGGACTCGACGCCGAGACGACGCGCGCCCGCATCGACGCGATCGACACCGACCGGCTCGACTTCCTCGACGTCTCCGCAGGCAACTACGAATCGGGGCAGTGGATCATCCAGCCCGGTGAGTGGCCGCGCGGCCTCCTCGCCCCGTACTCCCGGCAGTACACGCGGGACTTCGACATCCCGGTCGGCGTCGCGGGCCGGATCAGCTCACCCGAGATCGCCGCGCAGATCATCGAATCCGGGCAGGCCGACTTCGTCAGCATGGCCCGCACCCTGCACGCCGATCCGGACTTCCCGAACCGAGCCCTGGACGGCGGCCGGTACCGGCCGTGCATCGCCTGCAACTACTGCATCGACAGCCTCGCAGCCGGACCCGTCCCGTGCTCGGTCAACCCGTGGGTGGGCCGCGAACTCGAGCAGCCGTCGACGCCTGCGGACGTGCCCGTCCGCGTCGCGGTGGTCGGGGCCGGACCGTCCGGCATGGCGGCCGCCCGCGACCTCGCCGTCGCCGGGCACCGCGTCGACCTCTACGACGAACGCGACAGCCTCGGTGGGGATTTCGCGCTGGCGTCCCGGCTCCACGAGTATCCCGAGTATTCGCGGATCGTCGACTGGTACCTCGCCGAACTCGCCGACCTCGACGTCACCTGCCACCCCGGCATGCGGGTCGACGCCGCCGCACTGGCCGGCCTGGACTTCGACGCCATCGTGCTCGCGACGGGCGGCCGCGGACCCGCGGTCGACCTTCCCGGGGCCGGCACCCGCAGGGTCCGCGACGTCCGAGAGTACCTGGAATCCGGCGACCCCGCACCCGAGGCGATCACGATCTTCGGCGCCGACCGGGAGGCGGCCGCCGTCGCCGACGACCTGCTCCGGCACGGCACGACAGT
>NZ_JBHUSF010000441.1:0-5830 GCF_042673295.1 Rhodococcus sp. NPDC057014 | reverse complement strand
CGCCTGGGTGACCGCCCGGCTGCTGGGCGGCGGCTTCCCGCAATGGCTCGCCCTGAACAGGGTCGCGGTCAATTCCGGCGTCACCAAGATCGTGATCGGCTCGTCGGGGACGTCCCTCGTGGCGTTCAACGAGCACGGTCATCTCCCGGACCCCTGGGTCACTTACCGGTGAGACTGTCCGCCCGCTCGTGGGCCACGATCAGCTCGACCCGCGAGGTGTAGCCGGTCTTCTTGTAGAGCCGGGTGAGGTAGGCCTCGACGGTCTTGCTGCTGTAGTGGAGAACGTCGGCGATCTCCCGGTTGCTGAGGCCGTCTCGGACCAGCGTGACGAGGTGACGTTCCACATCGGTGAGAGGTCCGGGTGCCCCCGCCGTGGCGGCACGTCGGCCGAGGACGAGTCCGCGCGCCCTGCCGGCTGCCTCCACCCGCTTCAGCCACAGCGTCGCGTCCATCTTCTGGAACAACGCCCACGCGGCCTCGAGGTGCTCGGCGACGTCCGGGCCGACGACGCCCAGCGCGCGGTGGGCCTGCGCCGCGATGCAGTGCATGCCCTGCGCCTCGGCCTCGAGAAGCACGTCGCGAGCCGGGTCCGCCTCACCGAAGCTGAGGGCACGGCCGATGCCGGATGCCATGCGTGCCCTGGGCGTACCGATGTCCTCCGCAAGGCGGCAGAAGTCGTCCGCGACGCGCCCTGCGGCCTCGACCTCTCCGCGAGCGAGGTAGCCCTCGACCAGACTCGTGTGGGTGAGGGTGCCGACCTCGTTCCAGCCGTGGTCTCCCGCTTCCGACCGCAGTCGCTCCAGGATCGGGATGGCGTGCTCGATCCGGGACCTCGACACCTCGACCGAGGCCTGCACCGCCTGCCAGATCGCGAAGTCGATCCGGCAGGAGGCCGGCGGCTTCGTCGCTGCCAGCACGGACGCGGCACGCCGGAAATCACCGCGGCCCGTGAGGATCTGGACTTCCACACCACGCAGGCGAGCCAGAGTGCTGCGCGTACCCGAGAATTCGAGCTGGACTGTCTCCCGGGCGATCGTCTCGGACGCCGCGGTCCATTGGCCGGCCGTGAACTCGGCGAGCGCGCGGGCCAGTGCGGCTTGCCCGCCCAGGTTTCCGGATCCGGCGAGTCCGGCGGCTTCACCCGCCATCTCGAGCAGCGCGTTCGCGCGATCGGTCGCGCCTGCTGTTGCGGCGTGGTGCGCTGCCGACTCCAGGGCACCGATGCGCGTGCCCGCCGGGAGTTCCCGCTCGTCGGTCCCGAGGATCTCGAGCTGGTCGACGGCCTCGCGTGCGTTCGGGAACGTCCCGACGGCGGCTTCGACCTGACCGAGGTACGTGTAGGCGATGACCTGGTCTGCCGGGGTCGACTCGCGCACCTGTGACCACGCTGTCGCGGCGAGGACGCGCGCCTGCTCGGTGTCACCGAGGCGCGCCGACATCGCCGCGCGCTGCGCGAGGTAGGGCGTCGGGTCTCTCGCCTGCCCCGCCTCGGCGACCAGCAGGTCTAGAGCACTCTGCGGATCGCCCATCGCGTTGTGGCAGTGCACGATCGTCGCCACGGTGCGGTCGCGGGATGAGCCCACCTCGAGGAGTCCGAGCGCTTTTCTGCCCGCTTCGATGGCCAGGGCCGGTCGCGCACCCTTCCAATACGCCGCGGACTGTCGTCGAAGTATCTCGCCGGCGGCGTCGTCCGAGCGTGGCAGCAGATCCAGCGCCCGGCCGTACCAGCGGGCAGCCGCGCGCGGCGACGTGCGCAGCGCGCGATCGGCGGCACGCAACGCCACCGTGACCGCGACCATGTCGCCGCGCGCCGCGCCCTCCGTGACGTGCCGGGCGCGGTCGAGGGCCGGCATGTCCAGCTCGCTGTCGGTGCCCTCGATCCGCGCCGCAATCGCAGCATGGACGCGGCGGCGCTCGGCCGGGCCTATTTCGTTGTAGAGCAGCTCACCGATCAGTGGGTGGCGAATCTCGTACCAACCGGACCCCGTTGCCACGAGTGCACCGCTCGAGACCAGTGAGTCGAAGACGGCCCGGACCTCGCCCAGCGACCTCTCCGCCAGTTCGGCGAGGAGTGGGAGGTAGTCCAGATCCACCCGGCCGAGCGCCGCGACCAGACGACCCAGCGCGCGGAGAGCGGGGTCCCGGGGAAACATTCGGTGGAGCAACGCCGCGGGACGCAGGAGCTGGGGCGGGGAATCATCGACCAGGTAGGCGGTTCCCTGTTCGGACCGGACTGCACCCGCAGTGTGCAGCGCGTTCATCGTTTCCCGGACCAGCAGCGGGTTCCCCCGCGTCCGCTCGGTCAGGTAGCCGATCAGTCGTTCGTCGGGCGCGGCTCCGAGGACCGACGCGACGAGGGTGCCGAGGGCATGCCCTTCGACCGGGTGACGCTCGACAACAGTCTGCTCCTGTTCGCTCACGAGGGGGCCGATCGTCGCGAAGAGACGTTCGCCGGTCATCCACGGCCGGGTCCGCAAGGCGAAGATCACGAGGAGCGGGCGGCCCGCCAGATGCCGTGCGGCGAGGGTCACGGCGACCAGGCTGTCCTCGTCCGCCAGGTGCGCGTCGTCCACGGCCACGACGACCGGCGACGAATCCGTCATCGACTGCAACAGCACCGTCACACTGTTCGGATCGGTCGACGCCGTGCGGTGACCGAGGGCTCCCAGGAGAGTGCGCACCGTCGCATACGGGATGTCGCGGTCGTACTCGTGCGCCGCGGCGTACAGGCAGGACCATCCACGCCTGCGGGCCGCGTCGAGCGTGCTTCGCAGGAGGTGTGTCTTACCGGTGCCTGCCTCACCGTGAATCAGGTACGTCGAACCGGCTCCGGCACTCAATCGTTCCATGGCGCAGTCGAACACGAATTCGCTCACGACATCTGGGCGAGACTCAGCCGAAGCGGCATGGCCTTCCATCCTCGCAGCGTGTTGTTGTGATAGCGGCGTACGGGTGCCGCGAGTTCGATGCACGTCACGCGGGTCACGAGTACCTCGAGCAGGCACTCGGCCTGCAGACGCGCCGCGTGCTGCCCCACGCACTGGTGGATGCCCATCCCGAAGGCCACGTGCCCCGAGGGATCACGCGAGAGGTCGAACCGGTCGGGGTCGTCCCACCGGCGCGGGTCACGATTCGCCGCGGCGTAGCACAGCAGCACCCGCGTCTCGGCCGGTATGACGGTCCCGGAGATCTCGACGTCGGCCGACGTCTTGCGGAACAACATCTGGACGGGAGACTCCCAGCGCAGCGCCTCGTCGAACGCGACTCGGGCGAGGTTGGGGTTCCCGCGAAGCACCGCCCACTGATCAGGATGGGTAGCGAACCCGTAGAGCATCGCGGAGAGACCGTAGACGGTCGTGTCGACACCTGCCGACAACAGCGAACGCGTCAGGAGCGGCGCCAGTTCGTGCAGGATGTCGCCGCGATCGGCGGCCGCCCAGATCTCGCTGCCGAATCCTCCGGGTTTGAGTGACTCGCGGGCACACTTCGCCGTGGCCCATTCCGCCAGCGCCTCGCTCCGGCACTCCCCCTGCAGGACTCGTTCGTTTCGCGGCCCCAGGGCATTGAAGATGTGATCGGCGTAGGGAACGAGATTCTCCCGCTGCTCCTCGTCGATGCCGGACGCGTCGGGAAAGAAGTTCACCGGAAACTTGGCCGCGAGGTCGTTGTATCCGTCGATCTCGATCGCGTCCCCGGCAGCCGCGCCACCGAGCAGGTCGTCGATCAGCGTCTCGGCCTGCCGGGTGCAGGCGTCCTTCATCGCACGCAATGCTCGTGCGGACAGAATCGACTGCAGCACCTCGCGGGGTGCGTCGTGCTCGGGCGGATCGGTCTGAAGCAGTCCCCGGGCCCGCCAGGGCTCGTTCAGGCCGACTCCGGAACCGGAGGTCATGCCCTGCCAGTTCGAGAGCGCGCCGTGGACCTCGTCGTAACGCCCGACGGCGTGGACGTTGTACCGGGGCAGGAAGACGACGGGCCCGGATTCACGCAGCCGCTCCTGGAACGGCAGCGGATTCTCGAGCGTTTCCGACGAGAAGGGGTCGTCGTCGAGGGACGGGGCTGTCGAACCCTGCCGTCCGGTGGTATCCGTAATCGACACTGTCTACCTTCCTAGAGATCCAGCACGAGTCGTTCGGTGATCGAACGTGACACACAGACGAACATCCGGTCCCCCTTGGCGCGTTCCGCGTCGCTCAGGAGTGAATCCCGATGATCCGGAACACCGCCCACGACGCCGACTTCACATGTGCCGCAAACGCCCTCGTTACACGAGGACAACACCGGGACGCCGGCGGCGTCCAGGGCCTCGAGAACGGTCTGTTCGGTACCGACGGTGACGGTCCTGCCGGAGTGGGCCAGTTCGATCGTGAAGGGTTCGGTGCGGACCGGTGGCGGCTGGGATGGCGCCACGAACCGCTCGAACCGGACGGCCCACCAGGGCCAGTTCGTGGCGGCGGATTCGACCGCCGCCAGCAAGGGCTCGGGACCGCAGCAGTAGACCTTGGCCCCCTCCGTCGGCTCCTCGAGGAAATCGAGCTGCAGATGACCCGATTCGTCCTGCGGCCACACCGTGACGCGGTCTCCGTATCGAGCCAGTTCGCCGAGGAAGGCCATGGAGCGACGTGACCGGCCGCCGTAGAGCAGGTGCCAGTCGATTCCCAGTTTCTCCGCTGCGGCGATCATCGTCATGATCGGGGTGATCCCGATGCCGCCGGCGATGAATTCGTATCGGCTCGCCTGAGCCAGACCGAAATTGTTCCGCGGGGTGCCGACACTGAGCATGTCCCCGACGGCCAGATTCTCGTGAATGAACTGCGACCCGCCCTGGGAGTTCGGCTCCCGCAACACGGCGACCTCGTAGGCGGAGGCATCCCACCGGTCGCCGCACAACGAATATTGCCGCACCTGGGAACCACCGTCCGCGGTCGGCATGACCAGGTCGATGTGCGCGCCGGGCGTCCAATGCGGGAGCCGCCCACCGGTGGGCTCCTCGAGCCGCAGTTTCACGACGCCGTCCGCCACGACGTCCTTCCGCGCGACCTCGAGCGTCTGGTTTCCGGGTCGCCGTGTGACCGGCGATGCGGGCGAGGACGAGTCGACACCATGCTGAGCAAGATGATTTGGCACGCCATGATCATGCGCGGCGCCTGCTGGTGAGATCAATGTCTCACTCACTATCAAGGCGATAGCCACAGTCGCCTGCCGACCGGGCCCTACACACGACAGTGTCCCCCTCACCTGGGTTACAGGTGAGGGGGACACGGGTGGGACGTCACGGCGAAACCGACTCGCTTCGTGGGCGAGCGGGCCGAACGAACTCAGCAGAGGCCGACCGAGCGGTCAGGCACTGCGTCGTGCGGCTTGGCGGCGAAGTTCATTGCGCGCCAGCGCGTTCTTGTGCACCTCGTCGGGTCCGTCCGCGAACCGCAGCGTGCGGACGTACGCGGCTGCCGGGGCGAGGAAGAAGTCCTGGGAGAGCCCGCCGGCGCCGTGGACCTGGATGGCCTTGTCGATGATCCATTCGACGGTCGACGGCGTGGCGATCTTGATCGCCTGGATCTCGGTGTGTGCGCCCTTGTTGCCCACCGTGTCCATGAGCCACGCCGTCTTGAGGACCAGCAGGCGCAACTGCTCGAGACGGACCCGCGATTCGGCGATCCAGTCGCGAATCACGCCCTGTTGGCTGAGCGGCTTGCCGAACGCCACGCGTTCGTCGGCCCGCTCGCACATGAGTTTGATCGCCCGCTCCGCGATGCCGATGGCGCGCATGCAGTGATGGATCCGGCCGGGTCCCAGCCGGGCCTGGGCGATCCCGAAGCCGTCGCCCTCG
>NZ_JBHUSF010000440.1:0-5843 GCF_042673295.1 Rhodococcus sp. NPDC057014 | reverse complement strand
GCATCTGACGTGTGTTCCGCCACCAGTCCTGCAGGTGCAGGTCGAGGATCAACTCGTCTGCGCCTGCACTTGCCACGGAGGCGATGTCGTCGAGGATCTGCGCGGTCGTGCCCGAAAAGCCGATCCGATCGTCGCCGAGCGGAGTCTCCGAGAACGCCACGTTCCCCACCACGATCATTTCCATCGCGGACGGGTCCCGCCCCGCGGCGGCCGCGGACTGGCGTATCAGGTCCCACGCCGTGCGAAGCTTGTCAGCACCGGCTGCGCCAGGGGTCGGGAAGAGCGGCATCCAGCCGTCGGAACGTCGGGCAATCCGTTCCAGCACACGTGCATTGGGACCTCCTGCCGAGCTGACATCGACATCGCCGGCCAAGATGACGGGGATCGGCGACGCCGGCTTCGGCAGGACGTAGGCGTTGTCGATGAGCGTGTGGGGCCCGCGGTAATTCACTGGATCCGGACCCCACGCTGCGTCGAAGACGGCGAGGGTCTCGTCGAGGAGTCGGCCGCGGTCGGACTTCGCCATGCCGACAGCCTCGAACTCGTCTACTGCCCATCCTGTTCCCAACCCCGCGATCACACGCCCGCCACTGATCTGGTCGAGCGTCGCGAATCTCTTCGCAAGTTGGAGGGGCTGGTGAAGGCCGGCGACTACCACGCTGGTGCCCAGTCGGACTCGCTCCGTTACCACTGCTGCGGCAGTGAGGACTATCAGCGGATCAGCCGCTTGCCGATACGCGGACGGCCACGGCGCGCCCGGGGTGAAGGAATCGCGGGGCGCCACCGGAAACAACAGTCTCTCCCAGGCCCAGACACTGTCGAACCCGGCACGTTCGGCAGCGCCGGCTACTTCCGTGATGTCGTGGCCCAAATCAGTGCCGATCCGCTGGGGCAGTCGAAGTCCAAGTCTCATAAGTCAAGAGTGAACGATCGTCGTCCTGGTGCAAGGAGTGAATTCATCCTGGTATTCACGCCACCTGGATCGTCGTCCTCCCAGGTTCGGCTTCCATGAAGAATGTGAACGCACGTCCCGAAGTCCGTGCCCGTCGCGGCGAGTTCGGCGCATTCCTGAAGAGTCGACGCGCCCGCATCACGCCGGAGCAGGTCGGCCTGCCCACCGGGGGGCGCCGCCGGACCCCGGGACTGCGACGGGAGGAGATTGCCCAGCTGGCCGGCGTCGGAGTCACTTGGTACACGTGGCTCGAACAGGGTCGCGACATCAAGGCATCCGAGCACGTGCTTGCGGCGATCTCGCGGACGCTACGGCTGGATCTGCACGAGCACGCACATTTGCTGACGCTGGCGGGCGTGACAGAACCGTCGAGCGCGACGGAGTGCAATGCCGTTACGCCTTCGATGAAGGCAATGATGGCCAGGCTCGACCCGTATCCGGTGATAGTGAGCAATGCGCGCTACGACGTCCTTGCCTATAACCGGGGCTACTGCTGGCTGATGGGCGACCTGGACGCCGTTCCGTCCGGGGAGCGCAATCTTCTCGTCCAAAATCTGCTCAACCCTGAGTGGCGGGGGCGCATTGTCGGCTGGGAGGAGCACATTCCCCGGATCGTGGCGGGCTTCCGTGCCGCGTGGGCGGAGCACCTCGGCGAGCCGACGTGGACATCCTTGGTGAAGCGACTGACTGCCGAGTCGCCACTGTTCGAGCAGCTGTGGAAGCGATGCGACGTGACCCGAGTGCCCGTCACTGATCGGCGCTTCGAGCACCCCACGGCCGGGCCGCTGACGTTCCACGTGACCCACCTGAACGCCGGCGTTCATTCGGAGATCACGATGTCCACCTTCACACCTGCCGACGAGGCCACGACATCGAGGCTGCCGACCGCGACCGGCCGGCGATGACTTTGCGGTCGTGGCGGTGTCAGTACTCGTATGAGAACACTCGCGATTACCCAGAACATCACCCTCGACGGCTCGATCGAGATGCTCGGCGACTGGTTCGACCCGGCGGACCAGGATCCGCAGTTGCTGGAGGCGACCAACCGGCAGTCCGAGCGCGCGGACGCCATGTTGCTGGGTCGGCAGACGTTCGAGGACTTCCGCAGCTACTGGCCCCGGCAGACCGACGACCAGACCGGGATCACCGATGAGCTGAACCAGATTCAGAAGTACGTCGTCTCCTCGACCATGTCCGACCCCGAGTGGCGGAACTCGACCGTGCTCACGGGCGACTGGATCGCCCAGGTGCGGACCCTGAAGGGGCAGGATGGCCGCGACATCGTCGTCACGGGCAGCATCACGCTGACCCATGCCCTGATCGAGTCCGGCCTGGTCGACGAGTACCGTCTGTTCGTGTACCCCGTCGTCCAGGGTCGGGGACGCCGGCTGTTCCCCGACGGGTACGAGACGCCGAGGCTGCAGCTGGTCGAGGCCCGTGGCTTCCGGAACGGCGTCTCCCTGCTGCACTACACCGTCTGACGACTCCACCGATACCGGTCGACTGGCTCGCTCACTCCTCGGACGACCGAGCGTCGCGCATCAGCCGCACCAACTCCTGCGCATCAACGACGTCCCTGCCCTCGACCTCGGCCCGACCGGCGAGATGCGCCGCCAGCAGATCCGTGTCCGACAGCACCGCGATCGTTTCCCGCAACGCGTCGTAGTCGTCGGCGCCCAGCAGAATCGCGGCGCGGTGCCCGTCGCGGGTTATCTCGAACCGTTCGTGGGTGCGCTCGGCCACATCGACCAGCCGGGACAGCTGCGCCCGGGCTTCGGCAACAGGAAGAGTCCTCATGTACCTATTCAAGCCCAAAATGTGGGCACCTACCGCTCCGCGTCAGCTGGAGCTGTGAGCGTGGTGGTGGTCGTCGTCGGTGTCGGTCTCTTCGTCCGCGTCGGGAGCTCTGGTGGTGGCGGCAGCAAAAAAGTGGTGGTCGGCTCCGACGAGCGTGTCACGGGGAGCACCTCGAACGTCGCCTGCACCACGATCGACGGGATCGGCACGCACCGCAGGCCGGCCACCTGGAAACCGCGACTGCCGCGGTTCGGCACCGTCGCGCGGAAGTCGGCGACGCTGCCGACCTGACGGGTCTCGCCCAGGACCCGATCGCCGAACTCCACCGACCACGGTCCGCCGCATGTCGGAAGACTCGTCGCGTGATACTGGATGCGGTCGCCCGGCTGCCCGCTCGGCGGAGTGACGAAGAGAACCGGTCCAGCGGGATCGAGCATGCGCGTCGATTCCCGGTCGGGTTCGCTCGACGCACCGCCGCCGGTGTGGACTGCAAGCAGGACAGCAACGGACCCGACGAATGCCGTCGCCGCCAACCAGGGTGTCTGTCGCACCGGTCTCACCTCGCACCCTCAATTATGCGGCTTCGCCGCCCACTGCAGGCCGGCCTCGTCGTCGTACAGCGTGGGCGACGGGTACCAGTCGGGGTGCGGGGCGGGCCGTCCGGTTACGCGGTGGTACTGCGCCGACCACCGGTCGGCGACACCGAAGGCGAAGGCGTAGGGGACGGCGGCGAGGAAGCACTCACGGACCGCGGCGGACCCGATCGTCGTCGACCGGCCCGACAGCACGCGTTCGAACCCGGCGGCGCCCGCCCACACCTGCCGCCCCGTCGGCGTGTGCCGCAGACCCGTGCCCGCCGCGAACACGCCGAGGGAGCCGATGACGAACGCGACGAACGGAGCCCCGAGAAGCGTGGGACCCAGTACGCCGAGGAGCCCGAGCGCAGCGAGAACGGTGCACAGGCATGCCATTGCCCGCCCGATCCACGTCCTGACCGAGACCACCAGCAGTTCCTCGCGCGCCGACCACGATCGGCATGCGTCCGACATGGCACGCATGCCCTCTCGCACCGCGTAGCCGGATGTCGGCGAGCCGTCGGCGACGAATACCGCACCCGGCGAACGGATTCCGAGGGCATCGGCCAGGACCCGGGAAATGGGGTCGATCTGTCTCCACCGTTGCGGGGTGCCGATGCCCTCGATCTGCCACAGACCGTCGTCGACCGAGGTCAACCGGACCACCGACTGCTCGGCCAGGTGGAGCAGTGTCGCCGTCGGCGCGCTGTCGCCGATCCACTTCCGCACGACGTATTCGGTCTGCGCAGGCCCGAGACCGGGCACGGGTCCGTACCGCACCGGCGCCTCGGGGAGTTTCTCGCGGGCACTTCGCGACCACAGAAGACCCACACCCCATGCGACGACCGACAGACCGACGGCGACCGCGGCGAGCACGAACGAGTCCCCGACGATCGCGGCGAGCCCACGCGTATTCGACGTCGGCCCCCACACCAGGGGAAACAGCAGTCCTGTGCACGCCGAGACACCGAGGAGTACGGCAACGGCAACGTGCATCCTCGCCGCATCCGACGCGCGACCTTGCGCCGCGCTGCGGACCTCCCCGCGGGAATCGGGCTGGTATTCATCGCCGTTGCCGTGCATTCGCTGACCTCATCGCCGGGGATATTCGCTGATAACGCAATCCTCGGCACACCCGCCGCCGTCAACCAGACGACACAGGGACTACCAACCCCACCTCGAGGTGTATGACTCCTCACCCCTGAGGGGGCGACGCTTCCACGGACGATGTGTTGCGTCGACACCTCCGTCCGGACGGTGGCGGCGAACGCGATTCACCAGTCCGCGATCACCGGGACGACGCGTTCACCCAGGATCTCGAGGGGCGTGATCGACGCGACCTGCGGCACCCATCCGTGAACGTGGGTTATGCCGAGCTTCGACAGGTCCTCGAGCTGACCGAGCAAGGTGTCCACATTCTGTCCGTCCGCACCCGGGTCGAGCGGGAACATCACGGTCTTCTCGATGGCGTCGTAGTCGGTACCGAGTGCGGTGCAATGATCCCTCAGCACGTCCAGCTTGTGGGAGACCTCGGGTCCACCGAACAAATTGCAGGCCTGCGCGTACTGCGCGACCATCCGAAGCGTCTTCTTCTCACCCCCGCCGCCGATGAGGATGGGCGGGTGTGGGCGCCGTAGCGGCTGCGGCACGTTCATGGTGCGGCCGAGCCGGTAGTGCTTTCCCTCGAACGGTCCGTCGTTCTCGCTCCACATCTGCAGGCAGATCTGCAGTGTCTCCTCGAGTCGCTCGAAGCGCTCGGCCGTCGGCGGGAAGTGCAGGCCGAGTCCGACACTCTCGTCCTCGTTCCAGGCGGCGCCGATTCCGAGGTACGCGCGCCCCTTCGACAGGACGTCGAGCGTGCTCACGGCCTTGGCGAGGAGGCCCGGCTCGCGATAGACGGTGGCCGTGACCCAGGCCAGCAAGTCCACCTTCTCGGTGACGGCAGCGAGGAAGCCGAGGGTGGTGTACGCCTCGAGCATCTCGGTGTCGATCGGTCCGACCGGTTCGATCTGCCAGAGATGATCCATGACGCTGAGCTTGGAGAAACCCGCGTCCTCGGCGGTGACGGCAATGCGGCGCAGGTCGTCCGAGAGGTTCGACGGTCCGCCTGGATAGGTGAAGTCGGCGATGTGTAGTCCAAGTTCCATAGCTCTCCACGCTAAACCTGTTGCGGCCCGCTACCCAGGGATCGTCGGTACCACCCACACGTGTCCTCGCCAGATGTCCTCACGGGTACGTACGGTGACCCGGTGACCGAATCCGCTCGCCGACTCGATGTCGTCTTCGCACCCGGGACCGTCGCGCACAGGGGAACCGCCGCGGAACTCCTCGGCCGGGCGCTCGATGCGCGCGGCCTCACCGGCGAGGTGACGTTCGCCGCGGATACCGCGGATCTGCAGCGCGCAGTGCGGACGGCGGCGGGCCGGGGCGAGTTCGTCGTCGTGCCCGGCGCCGGGGCCTCGTTCACCGCACCGGACTGTGGGGTGATCCGCGTCGATTTCGGGGATTGCGAGCCGGAC
>NZ_JBHUSF010000439.1:0-5857 GCF_042673295.1 Rhodococcus sp. NPDC057014 | reverse complement strand
GAACACCACCGCCGGTGTGTACCGGCGGTGGTGTTCTCGTTGCGGATTCGGGAGGCGAGTCAGTTCGCGGTCGGCAGCGCCTTCAGCGATGTGACGGTGGCGACGCAGGCCCGTGCGGCCTCGGCGCCCTTCTTGACGAAGTGCTCGCCGAAGTAGGTGAGGTGCTCGTCGTGCTCGTGGAAGTGGTGCGGGGTCAGCACAACCGAGAACACCGGCACGTCCGTGTCGAGTTGCACCCGCATGAGGCCGTCGATGACCGCGGTCGCGACGAACTCGTGCCGGTAGATGCCGCCGTCCACGACGAGCGCGGCCGCGACGACGGCGTCGTAACGCCCGGTGAGGGCGAGGCGGCGTGCGTGCAGCGGGATCTCGAACGCGCCCGGCACCTCGAAGAAGTCCAGATCGTCCTTCGAATAGCCCAGCGTGGTCACCTCGTCGGTGAAGCCGTCGCGTGCGCGGTCGACGATATTGCGGTGCCACGTGGCCTGGATGAACGCGATTCGTCCCTGACTCTCACTCATGGTCTGAAACTACTGCACCGGTCCTAGCGGTGTGAACGGGGCAGTGCCGTCGACCGGCCCCACCCGGAGTCGTCGGTGAGGTGCTCGAGCAGCGGCTGAATCCGGTACGGCAGCGGGCTCGTCAGCGCGATGGTGGTCGTCGAATGGGTGATGCCGGGCAGGTTCGCGATCTTCTCCAGCAACTTCTGCAATTCCGCGTGCGTGGACGTGGCCACCCGCACCAGCAGGTCCTCCCGGCCGGTGGTCGCGTGGATCTCGATGACCTCCGGCAGGTCGACGAGACGGTTGCCGACGGCGGTCAGCTTGCCCTGCTCGAGTTCGAGCCCGACGAACGCCTGGATGGGAATCCCGACCTCGGCGAGGTCGAGGTTGGGGCGGAAGCCGGTGAGCAGCCCGCTGGTCTCCATGCGCTTCATCCGGGACTGCACGGTGTTGCGGGCGACGCCCAGCGAGTTGGCGAGTTCGGCCACGCTCATGCGTGAGTCCTGGCCGAGCAGTCCGAGCAACTGCACGTCGAGCTTGTCGATGCTGAGCACTTTGGGTACCTCCGGGAAGTGACCACCGTCACCTATTGCGTGAACTGATCAGTTGATCCGATTTGCGTTGACCAAATCATAGAGCAGATACAGGATCAAGCTCACGAAATGCTCAACGCGACGGATCGGGAATCGCAATGACTCAGCTAGACGACGCTCGCACCAGTGCAGCATCCTTTGATCTCGCCGACCGATACCGGGCCGACTCGGGTCCGGTGTTGATGACCGGTGTCCAGGCCATCGCCCGCCAGCTGGTGGAGCAGCACGAACGCGACCGCCGCGCGGGCCTGAACGTCGCGACGTTCGTCTCCGGCTACCAGGGCAGCCCCCTCGCCGGCCTCGACCGCACCATCGCCGCCATCCCCACGCTGAGCACCGACCACGACGTGAAGTTCGTGCCCGGCATGAACGAGGAACTCGCCGCGACGTCCGTCTGGGGCAGCCAGGTGGACCTCCCGCAGGGCGAGCGCACCCACGACGGCGTCGTCGGCGTCTGGTACGGCAAGGGTCCCGGCCTCGACCGCGCCAGCGACTCCATCCGGCACGCCGCGATGTACGGCGCCAATGCGCGCGGCGGCGTCCTCGTCCTCGTCGGCGACGACCCCAACGCCAAGTCCTCCACCATCCCCTGCGCCAGCGAACGGTCCATGGCCGCGATGGGCATGCCCGTGTTCTTCCCGCGCAACGCCGAGGAGGTCATCACGTTCGGCCTCTACGGGGTGGCGCTGTCGCGGATCTCCGGCTGCTGGTCGGGCATGAAGATCGTCGCCGACGTCGCCGACGGACTCTGGACCCTCGACCGCGACTTCGCCGGCCTCGACATCGTGCTCCCCGAGATCGAGTGGAACGGCAAGCCGTGGTCGTACCGGCAGCGCGTGCTCGCGTCCCCGCCCGACAGCGTCTACGCCGAGGCCGACCTCTACGGCCCGCGCTGGGCGATGGTCGAGGCGTTCAACGCCGCCAACGACATCGACGCGATCGAGGTGAACCCGCGCACCGCGTGGCTGGGCATCGCCGCCGTCGGCACCGCCTACGACTCGCTGCGCCAGGCCCTGCTCGACCTCGGGCTCGGCGACTCCCAGCTCGAGGACGCCGGCATCCGCATCCTCCGGGTCGGCATGCCCTACCCGCTGGGCGCCGACAAGGTTCGCGAACTCGCCGACGGCGTCGAGCAGGTCCTCGTCGTCGAGGAGAAGATGCCCTTCGTCGAGTCGCAGCTCAAGGACATCCTCTACGGCGGCGCCAGTGCACCCGCCGTGCTGGGCAAGAAGAACGCGCAGGGCAAGAACCTGATCCCCGTCGACGGCGAACTGACCGCCGCCCGGCTCACCGGTCCGCTGCGCCGCGTCCTGAAGGACCGGGTCGCGCTGACCCCGGCCCCGCCGCCGCGCCTCGAGCTGACCGTCCTCCCGACGTCGCGGACCCCGTACTTCTGCTCCGGCTGCCCGCACAACCGCTCCACCGCGGTGCCCGAGGGATCGATCGCGGGCGGCGGCATCGGCTGCCACACCCTGGTCACCATGTCCGGCCGCACCGACAGTGCCGTCACCATGCTCACCCAGATGGGCGGCGAGGGCGCGCAGTGGATCGGGCAGGCCCCGTTCAGCGACGTCAAGCACATGTTCCAGAACGTCGGCGACGGCACCTACTTCCACTCCGGCCAGCTCGCCGTGCAGGCGTGCGTCGCGGCCGGCGTCAACATCACGTACAAGGTGCTCTACAACTCGGCCGTCGCGATGACCGGCGCCCAGGACGCCGAGGCCGGGCTGACCGTGCCGCAGCTGACCCACAAGCTGGCGTCCGAGGGCGTCAAGCAGATCATCGTCTGCGCCGAGGACCCGAAGCGGCACAAGGGTGCCCACTTCGCCGCCAACACGCTGCTGTGGGACCGCACCCGCCTCGACGAGGCACAACGCGTCCTGCGCGACATCGAGGGCGTCACCGTCCTCATCTTCGATCAGCAGTGCGCCGCCGAGGCCCGCCGCAAGCGCAAGCGCGGCAAGCTGCCCGCCCGCCGCACCCGCGTCGTCATCAACGAGGCCGTCTGCGAGGGCTGCGGCGACTGCGGCGTCAAGTCGAACTGCCTGTCCGTGCAGCCCGTCGACACCGAGTTCGGCCGCAAGACCAAGATCGACCAGACCAGCTGCAACACCGACTACTCCTGCCTCGAGGGCGACTGCCCGTCGTTCGTGACGGTCGAACTGCCCGAAGAGGGCGCGCCGAAGACGTTGCGCGAGATCCCGGTTCCGCCGGAGGTCGGCGACCCTGATCCCGCCGTGTGGACCGGAACCCACAACCTGTTCATGGCCGGTGTCGGTGGTACCGGCATCGTCACCGTCAACCAGGTGCTCGGCATGGCCGCACTGCGTGCCGGGCTGCACGTCGAGGGACTCGACCAGACCGGTCTCAGCCAGAAGGCCGGACCCGTCACGTCGCACCTGCGGCTCAGCGACCAGAAGACACGGTCGGGAAGCTCGGCGCCGTCCAACCGGATCAGCCCCGCCACCGCCGACTGCGTCCTCGCGTTCGACCTGCTGACCGCCGCCGACGCCAAATACGCCGGGTTCGGCAGCTCCGACCGCACCATCACCGTCGCGTCGACGAGCCAGACCCCGACCGGCGACATGGTCTACGACCCCGCCGTCCGTTACCCGGACGAGGACAAGCTGCTCGAGCGTCTCGACGTCTCGGCCCGCGAACTCACCGCGATCGACGGGCTCGCCGCCGCCACCGCGCTGTTCGGCAGCACCGCAGCCGCCAACTTCCTGCTGGTCGGCGCCGCCTACCAGGCCGGCGGGCTGCCCGTCCCCGCCCGGTTCATCGAGGAAGCCCTCGAGATCAACGGGGTTGCCGTCGAGTCCAACAAGGCCGCGTTCCACTGGGGACGCGTCGCCGTCGCCGATCGGGAAGCCTTCCTCGCCGCCACCAGTTCCGCGGCCGTGCCGCAGCGCAGCGACACCGTCGTCCCGGTCCACCTGTTCGCCGGGTCCACCCTCCACGGCACGACGCGCGAGCTCACCGAACGCCGCGCCGCGAACCTGGTCGCCTTCCAGGGTGACCGCGTCGCCGCCCGCTACATCGCGCTCGTGCAGCAGGCGTGGGACGCCGAGCGTGAGCTGGGCGACCGGACCGAGTTCAGCGAGGCCGTCGCCGCCGGGCTGCACAAGCTCACCGCCTACAAGGACGAGTACGAAGTGGCCCGGATGCTCACCGATCAGGCCTTCCTCGACGCAGCCGCCGGTGAGGTCCCCGGCGCGGGGAAGCTCACCTACAAGCTGCACCCGCCGGTCCTCAAGGCCATGGGCCGTAAGACCAAGATCGGATTCGGCCCCCGCTCCCACGTCGCGCTCAAGACCCTCGCCAAGGCGAAGTTTTTGCGCGGCACCGCGTTCGACCCGTTCGGCTACGCCAAGGTCCGTCGTCTCGAGCGTCAACTGCTCGCGCACTACGAGGCCACGGTCGCCGGCCTGATCGCCGACCTCACCGCCGACACCTACGACACCGCCACGCTGATCGCCGCGACTCCCGACCTCGTCCGGGGCTACGAGGACGTCAAGCTGCGCAACGTCACCGTCTACCTCCAGCGTCTCGCCGAACTCGGCGTCGACACCTCCACCATCACCATCGCCACCCCTTCGGAAAGGTCCTGAGAAGACATGACTCTCACCGCGGAACGTCACGCCACCGCACCGCTCCAGAACGCCGGAGTGTTCGAACGGACCGATTTCCCCACCGACACCGCGCACGAGCAGGTGACGTTCTTCCAGGACCCCGCCACCGGACTCAAGGCGATCGTCGCGATCCACGACACCACCCTCGGACCGGCGCTCGGCGGCACCCGGTTCTACCCCTACGCCGACGAGGCCGCCGCCCTCAAGGACGTCCTGCGGCTGTCGCGGGGCATGACCTACAAGTCGGCGATCGCCGGAGTCGACCTCGGCGGCGGCAAGGCCGTCATCATCGGCGACCCGGCCACCGGAAAGTCGGAGGCGCTGCTCGAGGCGTACGCCCGCTTCGTGCAGACGCTCGGCGGGCGCTACATCACGGCCGGCGACGTGGGCACCAACTCCGACGACCTCGACGTGATGGGCCGCGCCACCGAGTACGTCGTCGGACGCAACACCGCCGCCGGCGGATCCGGTGACAGCGCCCCGATGACCGCGCTCGGCGTCTTCCAGGGCATGCGCGCCGGCGCACAGGAGAAGTGGGGCACCCCGAGCCTCACCGGCCGCGTCGTCGGGGTCGAGGGTGTCGGGAAGGTCGGCTACCAGCTGATCAGGCTGCTGCTCGCCGACGGTGCCTCGGTGGTTGCCACCGACGTCAACGTCGCCGCACTCGACCGTGTGGCCCGCGACTTCCCCGACGTCAAGATCGCGTCCAGCGTCATCGACCAGGAACTCGACGTCTACGCACCCTGCGCGATGGGCGCCACCCTCACCGACGAATCCGTCGCCGCGATCACCGCCCAGGTGATCTGCGGGGCCGCGAACAACCAGCTCGCCCACCCGATCGTCGAGCACGATCTCGGTGACCGCGGCATCACCTGGATCCCCGATTACGTCGCCAACGGCGGCGGACTCATCCAGGTCGCCGGTGAGCGACTCGGAACGTCCGCCGACGACGTCCGCGCACAGGTCGAGAAGATCTTCGCCACCGTCGTGCAGATCCTCGACGTCGCGAAGCGGGACGGCATCCTCGCCGGCGCCGCAGCCGACGCCGTCGCCGAGGCCCGGATCGCGGCAGCGAAGTAGGCGGCTCCGCCGCCCGTGAGTGGTTAACGAGTCCCTGCACTCGTTAACC
>NZ_JBHUSF010000438.1:0-5877 GCF_042673295.1 Rhodococcus sp. NPDC057014 | reverse complement strand
GGACGGCACGCTGCGGGGAAGGTCCGGCGCGCGGGTGAATGTCGGTTCGGTCCGCGCGGCGGACTGGTTTCAGGCGTCGTTGGTGGCGAAGGCGGTCACGAGCTGCCGGATGCGTAGGGCGCGAGCAAGTTTCGGTCGGTCGCTGCCGTCGGTGACGTGCGCGCCGTCCACGCCGAGACGGGCGATGACGGTCTCGGCCCAGTCGATGTCGTGCGCGGTCGGGGACAGTGCCGTGTTGATCGAGGCGATGTGGTCCGGGCGCAGGCACAGCTTGCCGGTCATCCCGGCCGCGACGCCGACCGCGACCCCGGCGAGTAGATCGGTATCGGCGTGGGTGGGGCCGTCGATGGGCGGGGCGATCCGCTCGGCGCGGCTGGCGACGACCAGACGTGAGCGGGCATACGCCAGCGACACCGGGTCGGCCGCGGCGCCGGTGTCGCGGCGGAAGTCGCTGCTGCCGAACGCCAGCCGCACGGTGGCGGCGGCCCGGGCGATGGGGCGGGCCTCTTCGAGTCCGAGCGCGGACTCGATCAACGCCACGACCGCAGAGTCGGCGGGCAACCGCTCGGCGGTGGCCTCGACCTCGGCGTGCTCGGTCTTGGCCAGCATCACCCCGCCGAGGCGACCGGTGTCGGCGAGCATCCGCAGGTCCTCGGCCCAGTGACTGGTGGTGGCGTCGTTGATCCGCACCCAGGCGGTGTGGCCGTCACCGAGCCACCGGGCGGTGTGATGCCGGGCGGCGGCCTTGTCGGGTCGGCGACGCCGTCCTCGAGGTCGAGAACGAGCACATCGGCGCCGCAGGAGCCTGCGGCGGCGATCACCGCGGGATCGGCGGCGGCCGTGAGCAGCCAGGTCCGCGCGAGCGCGATGCGGGACGGATCGGGGATAGGCATGTGTGCTCGCGAGTCCTTTCGGTAGGTGCTCACGGAACGTCGACGAAGGTGATGCACGACGGCGTGCCGGTGGCGATCGGCTCCCCGCGACGGTCCAGTCGCCCAGTCACGGGATCGAGGGCGAACGCAACGATGCTGTCGCCCTTCTGGTTCGCCACATACAACGTCCCGCCCGCGGGATCGAGGGTCATGAACCGCGGCTGGTGACCCCCGGTGTCGGTCAGGGCCGGAGGCGTCAGGGATCCGACCGGGGTGATGCCGAACGAGGCGACCGAATCGTGCCCCCGGTTCGAGACGTGGACGAATCGGCCGTCGCGGCTGATCACGATCGCCGCGGCGGTGGATTCTCCGTCGAAGCCGGCCGGCAGCGTCGACGCGGACGCGCCGGCGGTGACGGCGGCGGTCTGCTGGTCGTAGTGGTAGACGGTGACCTGCGAGGACAGCTCGTCGACCAGGTAGAACGCCGGCAGATATGGGTGATAGGCCAGATGCCGCGGTCCGGTACCCGGCGGCGTGAGCACCGGATCGCCGAGCACCGACAGCGTCCCGGCCGCCACGTCGTAGCCGAATCGGTGCAGCCGGTCGGTGCCCTTGTCCGGGACGATCAGGTACCGGCCGGCCGGGTCGAACAGCACCTGATGCGGTTGGGGCCCCTTCTGGTCTTCCGGCAGCGGCCCGGGCGTGCCGGTCAGCTGCACCAGTTGCGATCGCTCTCCGAGGGTGCCGTCGGCGGCGCGGGGAAAGACCGCGATCGACCCGGTGGCGTAGTTGGCGACGACCAGCCGGGTCTCGTCAGGGGAGAGGGCCAGGTGCACTCCGTTGGTGCCACCCGTGTCGACGGTGCCGAGTTCGGTGAGATGCCCTATGCCGCGGTCGATCCGGAAGGAGGTGACGCGGTTGCCGTCGCCTTCGACCGAATAGAGGGTGGCCGCGGCCCGGTCGGTGATCAGATAGGACGGGTTCGGTGTCGTGGGCAGCACCTGCACCGGCTCCCAGCGACCTGCGGTGTTCACCTGGAACACCGCGATGCCCTGCCCGCGGCCTTCCCTCTTGGCGGTGGTGTAGCAGCCGACGTAGGCGAACATCGTCCGCTCCGGGCCCCCGTCGCTCGATCCGAGCGGCCACGCCCCCGCCGCGCCCATGCCCGCGCCGACGGCGACCGCCGCCACGGCCACCGCCCCGCCTCCGGCGGCCAGGAACGACCGCCGACTCAACCGCACGCTGGTCACCGAACCGGCTCCGCGGTGAATCCGACGTCGAGACGATCGGTGTGTTCGACGACCGGGGGTTGCGCGAAGTGCTCACCGACCAGACCGCGCCATCGGGCGAAGTCGTCGGATTCGCGGAACCGGACGGTGTGGTCTTCGAGGGTGTTCCAGTCGACGATCAGGTAGTACCGCTGCGGGTGCTCGGTACTGTGCTGGACCTGCATGCCGCGGCACCCGTGCGCGCGGGCGAACAGGGGAACCGCCTCGGTGAGTGCGGCTTCGAAGGCCTTGTTGTGGTCCTCGTGTATGTCGAGGCGGGCGATCTCCCACACCATGATCGGGGGTCCTTTCGCGGAGCCGGATGGGGGCGGGTCAGGCGAGGTTGGTGCCGTGTTCCTCGTCGATGCGGGTGGTCGCACCGGTAGCGACGATGGTCCGATTCGCATCCACGGAGGCGTAGGTCCAGAAAATGTGCAGCTCGTCCGTGTCGGAGGCGTTGCGGAAGAAGTGCGGAATGCCGGCGGGGATGAACGAGTTGTCGCCGACGGTGACGGGGTGCGGGGTGCCGTCGATGTGGGCGATCGCGGAGCCACGGATGATGAGCACGGACTCGTCGCAGTTGTGGAAGTGCTCGGGGATCGCGGCGCCGGGACCGAACATGGTGATGCCGTTGAGGAAGTCCTTGCCGCCGACCTGCTGGGAGACCAGCGGGATGGTGCGGGCGCCGCCGCCCCGCTGGCGCGGGGTGATCTCGGAGGAGCGCAGCACGGCGGCGTTGCGTCCGTCCCGCAGCTGCGCGGAGACGGCCAAGGCGGTGGGATCGGCGGTGGTGATGTCGGTCATGGGAAGCGAAACTCCTTGATTACTGAGGTGTCCGGCGTCGGTGGACTGGGTGCGGCCGACACCGTCGAGTGGCGGGACGAGCTGTGTGCTGTTTGCGCCGTTCCGGGATCCCCCCGGGTGTTTGGGAACGGGTGCGGGATTATCGGGTGGGGGATTATTCGGAGACCGGGGCCTGGGCGCCGGGTTCGTTCATCGCCCACCAGGTGCGGATGTTGACGAATTCGCGGATTCCGGGAGCGGCGAGTTCGCGGCCGTATCCGGAGCGTTTGGTGCCCCCGAACGGCATCCGGGCGTCGGAGGCCACGACGGAGTTGATGAAGCACGCCCCGGACTCGATGCGCCGGCCGACGGCGATGGCAGCCTCGAGGTCGGTGCCCCAGACGCTGGCGCCGAGCCCGAACGGGGTGTCGTTGGCCACCCGTACCGCCTCGTCGGGCCCGTCGACGGTGATGATCGTGGCGACCGGCCCGAAGGTCTCCTCGGCGTAGACCGACATGCCCGGCTGGACGTCGGCCAGAACGGTGGGGGCGTAGAAGAACCCGTCGGTGCCCTCGAGCGGGTGCCCGCCGTGCAGGACGGTGGCCCCGGCGGCGACCGCGGACTGAACCTGCCGGTCGATGCCCTCGAGCAGATCCCTGCGGGCCATCGGCCCGACATCGGTGCCATCGGTTTCCGGGTCGCCGACCTGCAGCCGACCGACGTTCTCGACGAACAGGCGGGTGAACTCATCGGCAACGGCGGCGTCGACGATGAACCGTTTCGGGGAGATGCAGCTCTGCCCGTTGTTGAGGAACCGTCCCCGCGCGGCGAGCGCGGCCACACGGGGAAGGTCGGCGTCGGCGAGAATCACGAACGGATCGGATCCGCCGAGCTCGAGGACCGACTTCTTGATCTCCCGGCCGGCGATGGAGCCGACCGCGCTGCCCGCGCGTTCACTACCCGTGATGGTCACCGCCCCGATCCGCGGGTCGGCGATCAGTCTCTCGGTGACGGCGGGCACGTCGGGTTCGGCGATCAGCACGGTGGTGAACAACCCAGCGGGCAGACCCGCCGCGAGCAGAATGTCCTGACAGGCCAGGGCGCTGCCGGTGGTGTTGGGCGAGTGCTTGAGCAGGGCGGCGTTGCCGGCCATCAGGGCGGGCGCGGCGAACCGGAACACCTGCCAGAGCGGGAAATTCCACGGCATGATCGCCAGCACGATCCCGACCGGCTCGTAGGAGACCCAGCTGCGATCGGCGGAGGTGGCGTAGTCCTCGTCGGCGAGGAAGGTGGCGGCGTGGTCGGCGTAGAACTCGAGGCCGATCGCGCACTTGTCGACCTCGGCGCGGGACTCGGCGAGCGGTTTGCCCATCTCCCGGGTCACCAGCCGGGCCAGCTCCTCTGACCGCTCCCGCAGGACGGTGGCCGCGGACCGCAGGAGTTCGCCACGGGTCTTGAACTCCTCGGTCGCCCACTGCTTCTGCGCGGTCGCTGCGGCGTCGACGAGGGCATCGATGCGCTCCGGTGACATCGCCTCGTACGTGTCCAGCGGTTGCCCGGTGGAGGGGTTGATGGTGGTGATGGTGGCAGTCATGAAGGTCCTTCGAACGACGGGACGGGTGGTAGCGGCGGGCTCAGGCATGCGCGGTCGCATCGGACTCGCTGACGAGCACCTCGGCGAAGGTGTTGACCTGGCTGCCGGGGACCAGGCATTCGTCCGCGCCTGCCCGCCAGTCGGCGAAGTGCGGGGCCGCCTTGTGTTCGGCGAACGCCTCGGTGTCCCGGTAGAGCTCGTAGAAGAAGAAGTGGTTGGGCTCCTCGGCATGCTCGACGACATCGAAGCGCAGACATCCCGGTTCGTCCCGCACCGACCGCGCCGCATTGTCGGCGATCACCTCCAGGAACCTCTCCCGCTTTTCGGGCTTGACCTGCACCGACACGATCAGACTGAGCATAGTTCTCCTTTGAACTCTTTCCTGAATCCCCTTAGGTATGTCATAGTGTATACCGAAGCGTATCGAATAGAAACGGGGAACTGACATGAACGACGTCCGCGTGAAGCCCGAGGCTCTGACCGCCTTCGGCTGCGAGGTACTGGAGAAGATAGGCGTGCCTGGCGACGACGCGGCCCTGGTTCTCGACAGCCTGGTGCAGGCCGACCTGTGGGGACACCAGTCCCACGGTGTTCTCCGCCTGCCCTGGTACGCGACCCGCCTGCAGTCCGGGGCGATGACCACGGTGACCAGCCCGGAAACCCTGGTCGACGGCGGCGCTCTGCTACTGCTCGACGGCCGCGCCGGCATCGGGCAGGTCCTCACCGAAACGGCTCGCCGCGAGGCCGTTGCCCGTGCCCGCGAGCACGGCGTCGGTGTGGTCGGAGTACGCAACTCCAACCACTTCGGCACCGCGATGTACTACACCCGGCGCGCCGCCCAGGACGGGTGCGTGTCGATCCTGACCACCAACGCCAGCCCCGCGATGGCGCCGTGGGGCGGCCGCGAAAAGGTCCTCGGCACCAACCCGTGGTCGATCGCCGCCCCGGCCCCCTCCGGCTCGGGCGTCGTGGCCGTCGACATCGCCAACACCGCCGTCGCCCGCGGCAAGATCTACCTCGCCCGCAACCGCGCCGAGAAGATTCCGTCCACCTGGGCCATGGATTCTGCCGGGCGCGTCACCACCGACCCGGCCGCCGCCATCGACGGTGTCATTCTCCCCATGGCCGGGCACAAGGGTTACGCCATCACGTTCATGATGGACATCCTCTCCGGCGCCCTCACCGGAAGCCGCACGGGATCCCGCGTCCGCGGACCATACGAGGCCGACAAGGTCAGCGGCGCAGGACATCTGTTCATCGCCATCGACGTCGCCGCCATGGGCTCGACCACCGCCTACCTCGACTCGGTCGGCGAACTCATCGACGAGGTCAAGAACACCGCCCTCGCCGAGGGCGCCGA
>NZ_JBHUSF010000437.1:0-5977 GCF_042673295.1 Rhodococcus sp. NPDC057014 | reverse complement strand
CCGTTCGGCGGAGTCAAGCAGTCCGGACTCGGCAGCGAAGGCGGCACCGAAGGCATCGAGGAGTACCTCGAGACCAAGTACGTCGGCTTCGCGTAGATCTAGGCCATGTCACTGGTTTGTGTGCGCTCAGGCACGAGATTTTCAGTTATCGCGCCGTAGGCAACGCTGTCTTCTGCGTCGGACCAGTTCTCCATCAATTACTTTCGGGTGGGCGAGGATGGCGAGCAGATGGGCGAGGATGGCGAGCAGATGGGCGAGGATTTTGTCCGGCTTTGTCTTCGATACCGTCGAGGATGTCGGTGACGTCTCCCGTCGGACGGCGAGATCGTATGCGGCGACGACTTGCGCCCACCGCACATACGCGCACGGCGGTCAACTGTGATGGCGGGTGTGAACGGCAGCGACGTAAGCCAAGGAGGCAATAGACCAGTCAGGCGTTTTCGGCAGGTCCCCTTACATTTTCACCGCATAGGCAAATCTACCCGAAAACGCCCTATCCTCCTCTGCACAAGAGCGATGGGAATAATCAATGTCCGACGAGATAACTGCCCCCGTTGGCGCTTTGCTGCAGCGTCGGAGACGACAGCAACCTTAGAATCAGATCCGCGGCTTCGCGACTCGTTGACATACAACATCGCTGGTTGAGGTCCCTGAGACCAACAAGAATGTGTCCGCGTCACCCACTCCCTCGGCACCCGGTAGCCGACAATCCCGCTATTCGCCAGTCAGCTGTTACCGAGTGCGGCCGATAAGGCCCCGGCTCCCGAAGTTGGCCTGACCTGCACGGATGACTGCTTCGTCTGACGGCTTCAATTGTCACCGCTCGCAGTGGACTTCTTCGCGTATCCGCTCAGATCGGTCAACGGCGCACCCGATAGCGCAGGTGGAGCACCCGGTTGCCCTGAATCACCACGTCGGGATCCTCCAACAGGTGCTGCGCGTGGACCGACCCGAAGTAGCGCTTGCCGGACCCGAACACGACGGGTACGACGTCCATGCGCACCTCGTCGACCAGGCCCGCGGCAAGCACCTGGCCACCGACGTCGCCGGCGGCGACCTCGACCATGCGGTCGCCCGCAAGCTCCTGCGCCTTGGCCACGGCTGCCTCGACGCCGTCGACGAAGTGAAACGGCGTCTCGGGGTCCCAGCCCTCGGGCTGCGGCCGGTGCGTCACGACGACCACGTGGTCGATCCCGCTCGGAGGCTTTCCGTCCCAGCCGTCGGTCATGTCGAAGACGTGGCGGCCGACGAGCGTCGCCCCGATCTGGTCCCAGTACGGTCGGGTGTAGTCGTACGACGTCTGTGACACCTTAACCTGGCCGCTCTCGTCCAACGGGACGTCACCGCTGGACAACCAGTCGAACAACGCTCCGGGCTGGTCATTCTCGTCCGCGATGAAGCCGTCCACCGACACCGAGCTGTACATGACCACCTTGCCCACGGGGCTCTCCTCTGCTTTGGGGTGCCCCAAATCTAGCCCGGGTGTCGTGGCCGAAGGGGGCTGGTCGAAGTAGCCGGTGCGCCACCGGCGAGGTCGCCCCAGTCGATCGGTCCGGCGGGGTTGATCGCGAACACGGTGGCGGCGAAGCAGTAGGTGCGGGCGAGCACGTCGTACAGCTAGCGGTCCCCGGACCAGGCGATGGCGCCGTCGGGGTCTACCTGCCAGAGCGCAGACTCGCCTGGCACGCCTGACCGAGGAGGGCGATGCCTTCCTCGATGGAGCGCAGGGGGATCGCCCCGTAGCCGATGCGAAAGTGGTTGCGGGGCGGTACCGGCTGGGTGAAGAAGATGTCGCCGCGTTCGATGAGGACGCCGCGGGCCTCGGCCTCCCGCGCGAGCACTCGGCAGTCGAGGTTCTCCGGACCGGTCATCCACAGGCTGACGCCACCGGGCGGGTACGGCTCCTGCGGCCAGGGGAGGTACTTGTCGACGGCCGCGCACAGGCGTTCCCATTTGTGTTTCATCTGGGTGCGGTGATGGCGCAGCGCGCGGTGATACTCGCCGCTGTCGATGAGCATCGCCAGGGCCCGCTGCTGATGACCGGGTGGGTGGCGCAGCACGTACCGGCGAGCTTTGCGCAGCTCACGCACCAGATCCGCGGGTCCGACGAGGTAGCCGAGGCGCAGTCCGGGGGCCAGGAATTTCGAGAACGTGCCGAGGTACACGGCGTCGCCGCTGGAGTCGAGTGCCTTGAGCGCCGGGCTGGGACTGCCGTGATAGCGGAACTCGCTGTCGTAGTCGTCCTCGACGATGACGGTGCCGGATTCTGCGGCCAGCTGCAACAGACGCTGCCTGCGGTCGATGCCGAGCGTCACGTTGGTCGGATGGTGATGGCTCGGCGTCAGATACATCAGGTCGGTGCCGCGCAGCGTCTCCGGCGGGCGCAGGCCGTGCGCGTCGACGTCGATGCCGTACACCTGAGCGCCGGTGCGCAGGAAGATGTGTCGCGCGTCGAGGTAGCCGGGGTTCTCGATCGCGACGCGGTGTTCGGGTCCGAGGAGCACGCGGCCGACGAGGTCCAGTCCCTGCTGGGAACCGACGGTGACGAGTACCTCGTCGGCACCGGCCTCGATGCCGCGCGACGGCAGCAGGTGCTGTCGGATCATGTCGATCAGCATCGGATCGTCCGCGCCGACGCTGTCCTGCAGGCTGGCGTAGGCATGCGGCTGGTACAGCGCGTCGCGCAGGCACCGGACCCACGCGCGGGCCGGGAAGCTGCGGATGTCGATCTGCCCGGCCAGGAACGGGTACGGGTAGTTGTGCCAGTCGAGGTTCTTCTCGATGTGCGGAACGTCGGCGTCGGGGTACCGCCGGATGCGGGACGACCAGTCGATGCGCGGAATGGTTGCGCGGGCGTCGGATGCGAGCGTCTCGATCATGTCGGGATTGACGAACATGCCCGAGCGCTGGTGGCTTTGAACGAGTCCCTCGGCGATCAGTTCCTGATAGGCCAGGTTGATCGTGTTCCGGGAGATCGCGAGATCGACCGCCAGTTCCCGTGAACTGGGGAGGCGGTGGCGTGGATCGAACAGCCCGTTGGCGATGCCGTGTTCGATCGCCCGTCGAACCTGCCGGTAGAGCGGTTCGGCGGAATTGCGGTCGATCTCGATCAGTGTTCTCGGCACGCATCGCCTCCTGTGGATCCAAAGGTGGCCAGGTGTGGGCCGACCCGGCACGCCGAGAAGTTCCCGAACGAGCACTTCTCAGTATGCCGGGCCGGCGACGATATCAAACGAGGTTGAGCGCTTCGTCGACGCCGATCGACTCGATGCCGAGTGCGGCACCGACGGCGTCGTTGGTGAGACGCCCGGAGATCGTGCTGACGCCGGCGCGGAGTGCGGCGTTCTCCCTGGCTGCACGGGCCAGGCCCTTCTCCGCGATCTGCAGGGTGTACGGCAGGGTCACGTTGGTGAGCGCGTACGTGGACGTGTGGGGCACCGCTCCCGGCATGTTCGCCACGCAGTAGAACACCGAGTCGTGGACCTTGAACGTGGGGTCCGCGTGGGTGGTGGGACGCGAGTCCTCGAAGCAGCCGCCCTGGTCGATCGCGATGTCGACGAGGACGCTGCCCGGCTTCATCCGTGCGACCAGCGAGTTCGAGATGATCTTCGGTGCCTTGGCGCCCGGCACGAGCACGGCGCCGATGACGAGGTCGGCCTGCATGACCTCCTGCTCGATGGAGTAGGCGTTGGCGGCGAGGGTCCGGATCCGGCCCTGGTACATGCGGTCGGCGGCGCGTAGCTTGTCGACGTTCTTGTCGAACAGGACGACGTCGGCCCAGGTGCCTGCGGCGACGGCGACGGCGTTCATGCCCGATACGCCGGCACCGATCACGACGACCCGCGCCGGGGACACACCGGACACCCCGCCGATCAGCACACCCCGGCCACCCTCCGGGCGCATGAGTGCCTGCGCACCGACGAGGGGAGCGAGCCTGCCGGCGACCTCACTCATCGGGAACAGCAGCGGCAGCGAACCGTCCGGAAGCTGAACCGTCTCGTACGCAACCGAATTGGTGCCGGCGGCGAGCAGGGCCCGGGTGCACTCCTCGCCGGCGGCGAGGTGCAGGTAGGTGAACAGCGTGAGGTCCGAACGCATCCGGTGGTATTCCTCCGCGATGGGCTCCTTGACCTTCAGCAGGAGTTCCGCGCTCTGCCACACGGCGTCGGCGCTGTCGAGGATCTTCGCGCCGGCCGCGCCGTAGGCGTCGTCGCCGATCGACGAGCCCTCCCCCGCACCGCGTTCCACGAACACGTCGTGCCCGTGGGCAACCATCTCGTGGACACCGGCGGGAGTGGCCGCCACCCGGTACTCGTGGTTCTTGACTTCCTTGGGGATACCGATCCTCATCTGAGACCTCCGTTAGCTGGGGCAGTTCGCCGCTCCGGCCACATGCCGTGGTGCCGAGCGATACCGAAGTCTGGATCACTCTGGCATGGGACCAGAAGGACCAGTTGAGCACCGTCTACGGGGACCAGTCTGGACCCATCGAATACCGCGCTTCTGGTTCTGACCTGCGGTCCGCCTCGTCGGTATGTTGTGGATCACAGCCAATCGACAACGAAGGAGATGGTCGTGGACGTCACCGAATTGCGAGCACGGGCCCGCCGGCACCTCGGACCTCATTTCACCCGCAAGGACACCTGGGAAAGCGACTTCCCGGTGTTCGTTCGGGGCGAGGGAAGCTATCTGATCGACACCGAGGGAGACCGTTTCCTCGACGGTCTGGCAGGTCTGTTCTGCGTGAACATCGGTCACGGCCGCGACGACATCGCGAGGGCGGCGAGCGAGCAGATCGGGACGCTGGCGTACGCGTCCAACTGGGGCAGCGCCCACGTTCCCGCGATCGAGGCGTCCGCACTGATCGCCGACCTGGCGCCCGGTGACCTCGGGACGACGTTCTTCGTCAATTCGGGTTCCGAGGCCGTGGAGACGGCCGTCAAGTTCGCCCGGCAGTACCACCGCAGCCAGGGCAACCCGCAGCGAACCAAGATCATCAGCCGCGAGATGGCCTATCACGGAACCACTCTCGGCGCCCTCTCGGTGACGCAGCTGCCCAAGATCAAGGATCCGTTCGGCCCGCTGCTGCCCGGGGTCCGCTCCGTACCCAATACGCTCGGCTACCTCGGCGACTGCGGCCCGGCGAACGAACTCGACTGCATCGCCGCGATCGAGGCCGTCATCGAGGAAGAGGGCGCCGAGACCATCGCCGCCGTCTTCGCCGAGCCGGTCCAGAACGGGCGCGGTGCCCTGGTCCCGCCGGACGGATACTGGGCCGCACTGCGCGCGCTGTGCGACAAGCACGGGATTCTGCTGGTCTCCGACGAGGTGATCTGCTCGTTCGGCCGCCTCGGGCACTGGTTCGGGCACGGACTCACCGGTGTGGTTCCGGACATGATCACGTTCGCGAAGGGCTCCACGTCCGGATACGCCCCGCTCGGCGGTCTGATCGTGCGTGAGCAGCTGGTGCGCGAACTCTACGACTCGCCCAAGGGCGGCGTGTTCACGCACGGCGCGACGTGGGGCGGGCACCCGGTGTCGACGGCGGTCGCGGTCGCGAACATCACCGCCATGCGCGACGAGAACGTGCTCGGCAACGTCAGCGCACGCGGCCCGAAGCTGAAGTCGGCACTCGATTCGCTGATGCGCTCGCACCGCTGCGTGAAGGACGTCCGCGGCACCGGATTCTTCTACGCGATCGAGCTGATGGCGGACAGCGACAGCGGCCGCGAGTTCACCGAGCAGGAGTCGCTGACGGTACTGCGCAAGGTGCTGCCGGAGGCGTTCGCCCGCACCAAGGTGATCCTGCGCGGCGACGACCGCGGTGCCACGATGCTGATGATCTCCCCGCCGCTGGTCGCCGACGACGAGGTGCTCTCGGAACTGCTGCACGGTATCGACAGCATGCTCACCGACATCGAGAAGGCAATCCAGCCGTAGGGAAGGGCACCTTCCCCGAGTTCCAGCGGGTGGCGGT
>NZ_JBHUSF010000436.1:0-5992 GCF_042673295.1 Rhodococcus sp. NPDC057014 | reverse complement strand
GGAACACGACAGCCGTCACGGGGATGTCGTGTCGGACGGCCGTCATGACCTCGCCGAGGCTCATGCCCCAGGCACCGTCGCCTGCGTAGGCGATGGCGGGCCGTTCCGGTGCCGCGGCCTTCGCGCCGATGACGGTCGGCAGTGCGTAACCGCAGTTGCCGAAGCTCATCGGGGCGAGGAAGCTGCGCGGCTTCTCGAAACGGAGGTAGCTGTTGGCGACGGAGTTGATATTGCCGATGTCGGTGGACACCATCACGTCTTCCGGCATCGCCTTCTCCAGCTCACGCAGCACCTGACGCGGGTGCAGCCAGTTGCCGTCCTCGCCTTCCTGTTCGGCGATCATGTCGAGGCTGAACGGGTCGCGCTCGTGGGTCCACTCGTCGAGTTCCTTCTCCCACGCCGCCTTCTCGGCTTCGATCTTCTTGCTGCGCTCCTCGCGGTTGGCATCACACGCGAGGGCCTTGCCCTCGAGCCGCTCGGTGAGCGCGACGGCAGCGGCCTTCGCGTCGCCGCAGATTCCGACGGAGACTTTCTTGACCAGGCCGAGCATCTTGTGGTCGGCGTCGATCTGGATGATCTTGGCGTTCTTCGGCCAGTAGTCCATGCCGTGCTGCGGGAGGGTGCCGAAGGGGCCGAGGCGGGTGCCGAGGGCGAGCACGACGTCGGCCTGGCTGATCAGCTTCATCGCGGCCTTCGAGCCCTGGTAGCCGAGCGGTCCGGTCCACAGCGGGTGGCTGGCGGGGAACGAGTCGTTGTGCAGGTAGCTGTTGACGACGGGGGCACCGAGACGCTCGGCGAGTACCTTGCACTCGTCGACGCCGTCGGCCATCACGACGCCGCCGCCGGAGACGATGACCGGGAACTTGGCCTGCGCCAGCAGTTCCGCCGCCTCGTTCAGGCTCTGCTCCCCGCCGGGGCCACGGTCGAGGCGGGTGGGCTGCGGGATCTCCGTCTCGATTTCGCCGTAGAAGAAGTCGCGGGGGATGTTGAGCTGCGTCGGGCCCATCTCGGACATCGCGCGGTCGAAGCAGCGGCCGGTGAACTCGGCCATCCGCTTGGGGTTGTTGACGTGGCCCTGGTACTTCGTGAATTCCTGGAACATCGGCAGCTGGTTGGCTTCCTGGAAGCCGCCCAGGCCCGTTCCCATGGTGCCGGCCTCGGGGGTGACGATGACGACGGGGCTGTGCGCCCAGAACGCGGCGGCGATCGCCGTGACGCAGTTGCTGATGCCGGGACCGTTCTGCCCGATGACCATGCCGTGACGTCCGCTGACCCGGGCGTATCCGTCGGCCATGTGTCCGGCGCCCTGCTCGTGCACGACCGGGACGAGCCGGATGCCTGCGGGAGCGAAGATGTCCATCGCGTCCATGAAGGCCGATCCCATGATGCCGAACATGTCGGTTACGCCGTTCGCGACCATCGTTTCGACGAACGCCTCCGACGGTGTCATCTTCTGTACGCCGGAAACAGCGGTGCGATCGGCACCGTTCTTCTTCTTGGTCATGTGTGATCCTCCTTCAGGGGCGCGCCGGAACCGGCCGAGAATGTCAAAAATCGGAACGTTGCGTTCGTGATTTTGTGATCTGCAGTGACAGTAGGCCACGTCACACGGTTCGTCAATGAATGTTCCCAAAACTGGAACCAGATGTATGATTTTTCGATACACGATGCGAAAGCGTCGCCGTTCTGCCTAGGAGGAACCGTGGGTGAGATTCACCGGATCGACGAGTCGAACGGACACCCGACGACGGAGCTGCCCGGAGACACACCGACGCTCCGCCTGTTCGCGCTGCTCGAGATGATCGCGTCGAAGGACCAGCTGTTCACGCTGCAGGGGCTCGTCGAGGAGACGGGCATGGCCAAGCCGACCCTGCACCGCATGCTGCAGCAACTCGAGGGGGCCGGACTCCTCACCCGGCAGAACAACGGCAGGCACTACGGCACCGGTGTGCGCCTGCGCCGCTTCGCCGAGAACCTGCTGCTCAACGACACCCACCACGGCGCGCGGCACGCCATCCTCCGCAACCTCGTCGCGGAACTCGGCGAAAGCTGCAACGTGACCACCCTGTCGGGCAGCGAGGTGGTGTACCTCGACCGCGTGGAAACCTCCGAGCCCCTTCGGTTTACACTCCATGCGGGGTCGCGGGTGCCCGCGCACTGCTCGGCGAGCGGCAAGATGATCCTGTCGCAACTCAGCCCCGCCCAGCGCCGGCGACTGCTCGCACGCATGCCGCTCGAGCGGTACACCAACAAGACGGTCACCGACATCGAGCTCATCGAGACCGAACTCAAGCAGGTTCGCCGCGACGGCTACGCCATCGACGACGAGGAGTTCCTGCCCGGTCTCGTGTGCGCCGCGGTGCTCGTCCCCTGCGCCACAGGTAATTCCAATCTCTGCATCGCAGTCCAGGCCCCGGTCATGCGACTCACCCCCGACAAGGCGCTCAAGCTGCTGCCCGCGTTGCGGCGGGCGGCCGACGCCATCGGTGAGATCGAGAACGAGGTCCAGGACGACGGAACGGCAGACATGAACTGAAGGAGGGCGCATGCCCGAAATGACCACTGCGGCACCCGGCCACGTGCTCTCCGCGCGTGAGCTGTTCGGACTCGACACCGACCTGACGGTGCGGGCCTTCCGGGAACCGGTCGACCACGTCCCCGACGTCGACCCCGCGTACCGGTTCGATCACGCGGTGACCACCGCCCTGCTCGCCGGGTTCGACCGCAACCGCCGGGTGATGGTGCAGGGACTGCACGGTACCGGAAAATCCACGCACATCGAGCAGGTCGCGGCGCGGCTCAACTGGCCGTGCGTGCGAGTCAACCTCGACGGCCACCTCAGCCGGCTGGACCTGATCGGCAGGGACGCGGTCGTCCTGCGAGACGGCAAGCAGGTCACCGAATTCCAGGAAGGCATCCTGCCCTGGGCGCTGCAGCGTCCCGTCGCCCTCATCCTCGACGAGTACGACGCCGGCCGGCCCGACGTCATGTTCGTCATCCAGCGCCTCCTCGAGCGCGACGGCAAACTCACCCTGCTCGACCAGAACCGGGTGCTGACTCCGCATCCGGCGTTCCGGTTGTTCGCCACCGCCAACACGGTCGGACTGGGCAACCTCAACGGGATGTATCACGGTGCGCAGCGGCTCAATCACGCGCAGATCGACCGCTGGAACATCGTCGCGACGCTCGATCACCTGCCCGCGGAACAGGAGATCGAGATCGTGGCCGCGCGGGTGCCGTCCGTGGGGCGGTCGCTGATCGCGTCGATGGTGGCCGTGGCCAATCTGACCCGCAACGGTTTTCGCCTCGGCGACCTGTCGACGCTGATGTCGCCGCGCACGGTGATCACCTGGGCCGAGAACATCGAGATCCTCCACGACCCGGCGCTGGCGTTCCGGTTGTCGTTCGTCAACAAGTGCGACGAGGCCGAGCGGCCCATCGTCGCCGAGTACTTCCAGCGATGCTTCGACGAGGAACCCGAGTGGTCGGCGATGCTCGCGGCGAGCACGGCCTGAGCGGGGCGGTCATGGCAGAACTGCCCGGGTGGCCCGAATCGGTCCGTCGTCGGCAGGAGGTTCGTGAACTCTGCGCCGGCAGCATCCGCGCTCTGACCGGTCAGGGTGAGTTGCATTTTCGCGGAACGGAACTCCATCGCGGGCATCGGCGCGTGCCGATGCCCGCCCCGCACCTGCACCCGTCGTTCGACCTCGCCGACCTCGCCTCCTTCCGCGGTGCGGGCGACGGCATGGCGCTACGACTGCTGCACACCGATCCCACCCTGCACCGGAGCCTGTGCCCGGAGGACACGCCGAGTCGGCTGATCTTCGACACCCTCGAACAGTTCCGCGTCGAATCGCTGGCCGCCGGCGCGTGGGACGGGGTGCGCGCGAATCTCGCCCACCGATTCTCGCGGTGGTCGCACGAGTTCGTGGCCTCCGGCCTGACGGAGACCGTGCACGGCATGCTGCTGTTCACGGTGATACAGATGTGCCGGGCACGGATCACCGCCGAGCCGATACCCGAGACCACACAGGATCTGATCGAATCGACCCGGTTCGGCCTCGCCTCCGTTCTCGGCGAACAACTTCCGAAGCTACGCCGAACCCGGCACTCGCAATCGGATTTCGCGGTGCATGCGCTGGCGATCGCCGACGTGATCGGCCGACGACTGGAGCAGGCCGCGGACGCGGACGAATCGGGCGACACGAGGCGCGACCGCGCCGCGACGTTCTCCCTGATCTTCGACTTCGAGCAGGACGAGAACGACGCGTTCGCGACGGCGGCGTCGGGGCACAGCCGCGCGCTGGGTGACGGCGGGGACGGGTACCGCGTGTTCACCCGCGCCTACGACGAGACCCGGCAGATCACGTCCCTCGTCCGGCCCGAACTGCTCCGGGATTTCCGCCGGCGCCTCGACGCCGGCATCGACGACAATCGTCTCAACGTCCGGAAACTCGGAAGGCAGCTGAAGACCCTGCTGTCCGAACCCGCCCGCGACGGCTGGGAGGGCGGCCGCGACGAGGGCTACATCGACGGTCGCCGGCTCGCACAGCTCGTCACCTCGCCCACCGAACGCAGACTCTTCCGGGCCGAACGCATCGAACCGCGGAACGACACCACGGTGACCTTCCTCATCGACTGCTCCGGTTCGATGAAGAAATTCAGCGAACCGGTCGCCGTTCTGGTCGACGTGTTCGCGCGGGCGCTGGAACTGGCCGACGCCCGGTGCGAGATCCTCGGCTTCACCACCACCGCGTGGAACGGCGGCCGGGCCCGCAGGGACTGGCTCCGGTCCGGCCGTCCGGACGATCCGGGACGGCTCAACGAGGTCCGGCAGCTGGTGTTCAAGGACGCCGAGACCACCTGGCGCCGCGCGCGTCCCGCCATCGCGGGACTGCTGAAGGAGGACCTGTTCAAGGAGGGCGTGGACGGCGAGGCCGTCGACTGGGCGTGCTCACGGATGCGCGACCGCGGCCCGGGTAGGAGGCTGCTGTTCGTGATCTCGGACGGCAGCCCACTGGACGGCGCCACCGCGCTGGCCAACGACGAGTTCTACCTGGACCATCACCTCCAGGTCGTGGTCGAACGGCACGAGGACGAACGCGCGGTCGAGGTGTACGGCCTGGGCGTCGGGCTGGATCTGAGCCCGTACTACGACCGTTGCCAAACGCTCGATCTGTCGCACGGAACCAACAGCGACGTCATCGCCGACGTGCTGTCGATGATCGCCCACTGACAGGCGCGCCTGTGAGTGGCTCAACAGTGAAGGAGTCACCCCCATGACCGAACCCCGGGTTTCGCTGGTCACCTTGGACATTGCCGGCACCAGCGTCGACGAGGGCGGCGCCGTGTACGTGGCGTTGCGCGACACCGTCGAGAACTATCTCGGCGGGCCGATTCCGGACGACCGTTTCGACCGCTGGAAGGGCACCGGCAAGCGACAGGCCATCGAGGGACTGTTGCGGGAGAGCGGCGCCCCGTCCGACACGGCCGTTCTCGACTCCGTCGAATCCGAGTTCACCGCAATGCTTCTCGGGGCGTACCGGAAGACACCTCCGACGGCTCTGCCGGGAGTCCACGACGCGTTCGGCACCCTGCGGGAGCGCGGCGTCAAGGTCGTTCTCCAGACCGGGTATTCGCGCGAGATCGCGCAGCCGCTGCTCGAGCAGGTCGGCCGGGAGATCGGGCGCGACATCGACGGCGTGATCACCAGCGACCAGGTGCGGATGAGCAGGCCGTCGCCGTATCTCATCTTCCGTGCGATGGAACTGGCGGGCGTGCAGAGCGTCGACGAGGTCCTGGTCGGCGGCGACACCCCCAACGATCTGCGCGCGGGCACGAACGCCGGGGCGCGGTACGTGGTCGGCGTTCTGACCGGCGCCCACGACGCCGCGACGCTCCGCCCCGAGCCCCACACGCACATCCTGGAGAGCGCCGCGACGATCCCCGAACTGCTGGGCTGATCGACGAGTGCGGGCCGGTCCTGCCACGC
>NZ_JBHUSF010000435.1:0-6007 GCF_042673295.1 Rhodococcus sp. NPDC057014 | reverse complement strand
GTGCCGGAGCACACCGTGCCACTCACATGGGGTGGGCGTCCCAACGGGACGGGTCCGTCTCCAGAGCGGCCCGGTCCCAGCCACCCCGATCGGCGGCCGCGTCGTACGTGCTGTGCAGGAACTTCAGCAGAGCCGCGTCGGGATCGTCCGCGGTGCGGACGGTCTCGTACGGCAGCAGGAATTGCCGGAACTCCGCGCTGTAGAACGCCCCTTCGGGCCCGATCGGGTAGTCGGCGAAGCCGTCCGGTTCCGGATAGGCGTACGCGTAGAACGCACCTTCGACGCCACCGCCGGGCCAGAATCCGCAGCTGCTCAGCTCGTGTGAGTAGCCCTCGACCATCACCCAGTCTCCGCAGTTCGGCGCTCCGCCAGGGTGAGTCGGCGCGCTTCGACCGGAGAACCGGGTGCAGGCCAGGTCGAGCGCACCCCAGAAGAAGTGCACGGGACTGACCTTCCCGATGAAATGGGCACGGAATTCGTGCAGCACACGGTCCGCCTGCACGAGCTGCCGCCAGAACCGGTGCACCGACTCACCGTCGTACGAGCAGTGCTGCGTGTCCTCCGCGAACGGGACGGCCGTCACCACCTCGTTGGGCCTGGCCAGGATGGTCGTCGTGACGCCCAGTTCGGCCAGCGTGTCCATCGTTTCCGCATGGAAATCGGCCACCGACTTCGGTTCGAGCGCAATCGTCCCGGTGCCACCCGTGCTCGTGCGGATCACCAGCCGATGGTCTACGAAGTCGAATTCGATGTCGAAACAGTCGGTGCCGTACGGGACGGTCGACGTGGTGAGACCGCGGGGACTCACGTACAGCGGCACCTGCCACCAGTGGTTGATCAGCGGTGCGTGGGCCAGGCGGATCTTCCCGACGATCTGCGTCCACATGTGCAGGGTGTCCCTCGTCGACGTCCACTCGTCCACCTTCAACGCAGGCCATGCATCTCCGGATCGTGTCTGCTCGCGCACAGTGCCTCCCTGCCGACGACTGCTTTTCAATGTGCTCCCCGTCCGGGGCGATGGCAAGCGATGCCGGTGGTCAGGAGACCGGTGCCGCGCTCGCCTGCGTCAGAAGCTGCAGGAACACGTCCTTCGGCTGCGCGCCGGACACCGCGACGCGGCGGTTGGCGACGAAGAACGGCACCGCCGTCACCTGCAGCCGGCGGGCCGCCTCGAGGTCTGCCTGCACCGCGTCCGCGCCGGCATCGGAATCGAGTTCGGCGCGCACCGAGTCGGCGTCGAGCCCGGCCCGCGCCGCGATGTCGACGAGCACCTCGCGGTCGTCGATCACGGCACCCTCACCGAAATGGGCGCGGAACAGTCCCTCCACCACTGCATCTCGCTTGTCGCCCGCGAGGTGGATCAGCCGGTGCGCGTCAAAGGTGTTGGCGGCGACGACCGTGTCGAAGTCCAGTTGCAGACCCTCGTCGGCCGCCGTCCGCGCGACGTGCCCGAACATCTGACGGACCTGCTCGACCGACAGCCCCTTGCTCTCCACCAGGGCGTCGAGTTCGGTGCGCCGCTCCCCGACCGGGGTGTCCGGCGACAGCTGGTACGACCGCCACGTCAGGGTGACCCGGTCGCGCCCCTCGAACTCGTCGAGGGCCGACAGGAAGCGTCGCTTGCCGATGTAGCACCAGGGGCAGGCCACGTCGGACCAGATCTCGATCTCGATGTCGCCGTCGTGCTTCTGCTGTGTTCTCACAGTTCAGTGGAACAGACGGGTGCCGCATTCTGTTCCGGCACGTTTCCGCGCAGAGAGTGTCTTGGCTCGCCGTGGTGCATTTCCGCCCGCCGAATTCGACCGAACGGTACGGTGAGGGTGTCGACACGGCGAGAGTAACGTCGTATCGATCGTGCCGCTGAACGAGGGGCGCTCGTCGCGTTGCCCGGAAGATCGACGGCCGATGGTTGCGGAACCCGAACTCCTCCAGGAGTAGCCATGGTTTACGTCTCGTCACCGAGCAAGTCCGTCGAATCACTCGGAATCGTGCTGATCGCCGTCGGAGTCGTCCTGCTCTCCCTTCTCACCCTCTACCTGGTCGGCTTCGACCAGGGTGCGATCTCCCGAAGTGGCATGTACCTGCACGAATTGATGCACGACGGACGCCATCTCCTGGGAGTTCCCTGTCACTAGTTCCACCCCTACGGAGCACGCGATGAACTCTCCAGCAGAATTCGAAGCACAGGCGAACAGAGTGGCGGGGTACGGCCCCCTCCATCACGAAGAGATGGATTCGCCGTACTACCTGTCCAATTCCGCATTCGACGCGCTGCGGCACGTGCTGCACGACGTCGGCGGCCAGCCCGCCCTTCCCGTCGCGTACGAGGAGAAGGTCGAAGAGGACTGGGAGATGAGCACGTACGTCACGTGCGAATGCCTCGGCTGGCGGGGTGTGTGGAACTCGGAGGAACGCCGCCGCGCCGAGAACGACCTGGGTGCGACGCTCTACTTCGGATTGCCGTACTACGCGCGCTGGATCACGGTGGCCGCCAAGACACTCGTCAACAAGGGCCTGATCACGCCGGACGAACTGTCCGCCAAGATCGACGAAGTGCGGGCCCGGACCGCAGGCGGACCTACGGCGGGAGGCCGGTCATGACGAAATTCGCGATCGGCGACCGCGTCACCGTCAAGGACGCGACGTCGATGTTCCACACCCGCACGCAGGCATTCATCCGCGGGCACACCGGTGTCGTCGTCGAACACCGCCCGGAGTGGGTGATCCCCGAGGACGAGGCGTGGGGACGCGTCGACGACGGCCGGACCGAACCGTTCTACGTCGTCCGCTTCCAGCAGACCGACCTCTGGCCCCGCTACACCGGATACGAGATCGACACCTTGGAAACCGAGTGCTCCGAGCGCTGGCTCGAGCCGGCAGGAGAGGCCGACACATGACGCATTCGCACGACGATCACGCTCCGATCCAGGCCTCGGAGGAGGTCAGCGAATTCGAGATCCTGGAAACCGCCATCCGGGAACTGTCCATCGAACACGGACTGTTCTCCCGCGAGGATCACCGGCGGTTCTCGGAATGGGCCGAGTCGGTAGGGCCGTCGGGTGGTTCGAAGTTGGTCGCGAAGGCGTGGGTGGATCCGGAATTCAAGAAGCGCCTGCTGGCCGACGGCACCGAGACCTGCAAGGAGGTGGGGATCGACTGGCGCGACCCCACGGGATCGGGCACGCCGAGCGACTACACGTACTTCTACGTGCTGGAGAACACCCCGAAAGTGCACAACGTCATCGTCTGCACGTTGTGTTCGTGCTATCCGCGGCCCGTCCTCGGCATGTCCCCGGACTGGTACCGCACACCCAACTACCGCCGCCGGCTGGTGCGCTGGCCCCGTGATGTGATCGCGGAGTTCGGCCTGCACTTCCCGTCGGATGTCGAAGTGCGCGTGCATGATTCGAATCAGAAATCGCGATTCATGGTGATGCCGATGCGCCCCGAGGGCACCGAGGGGTGGAGTGAGGAACAGCTGGCGTCGATCGTCACCCGCGACACCATGATCGGTGTCGCCGTCCCTCAGGTCGACTGGACGGCGACCACACCACCCTCGGACAACGGAGGAGCGGCACGATGATGGCGGACAAGGGCTACGACGTCATCCTGAACACGTTGACGCCGGAGACAACTCGCGACGACGTGACGCTCCCGGACCTCGACCGCAAGCCCGACCCGTGGGAATCGAGCATGCAGGCCACCGCGGAATGCCTGTCCTGGCGTGGCGCCTGGGACAATCTCGACAGGCGCCACACCGAGGACCAGCTGGGCGAAACCCTCTACCGCGATTTTCCCGTCCGCTCCCGGTCCGTCGTCGCCACCGCGCACGCGCTGATGGACAAGGGCGTCATCAGCCCGGACGAACTGCAGGCGAAGATGGAGGAGATACGCGCACGGTTCAACCGTCGGTAGTCGGCACTCAGGATTCGAGTGCCGCGTCCAACGTGATCTCGACGCCGGTGAGCGCCTTGCTCACCGGGCACGACTCCTTCGCGGCCTGAGCGGCCTTGGCGAAGCCGTCGGCGTCGAGACCGTCCACCTCACCGCGGACCGTCAGCGTGATGCCGGTGAGCTTGAAACCCGGGTTGTCCGGCCCGAGTGAGACATCGGCCTTCACCTCGAGGCTCTGCGGGGTTCCGCCTGCCTCCGCGATGAGTGCGGACAGCTGCATCGCGTAGCAGGAGGAATGCGCCGCCGCGATCAGCTCCTCCGGGCTGGTGGTTCCACCCGCCTCCTCCGCCGCGCGCTTCGGGAACGAGACGTCGAAGGTCGCGACACCGGAACTGGTGAGTTCCACCTGGCCGCTTCCCTGTTCGAGTGATCCGTTCCAAGCGGTCCGTGCGGTACGTGTCGGCATGCCACATCCTCTCGTGGTTCTTCGGTTTACGTGTCGAACCTACTCGTACCTGGCGCACATCCGCAGCGCCCGGGAAAGCAGGGCGGCCCGCAGATCGTCCGGCGCCAGCACTTCCGCGTCCTCGCCGAGCGACCACAGCACCCCGCTCGCGTGGGAGTCGTCGCCGAACACCACTTCCAGGCGCACCCGGTCGCCGTCGGCGGGCTGCTCGGATCGGACGGCGTAGGCACGCTCCGCCAGAACGTCGCGACGCTCCCGCCGGACGAGAACGTCGACGACCACCGGTGTGCCGCGCGCCCGGAACGCCGAACGGCGACGCTCCCAGATCGCGGCGAGGTCGATGTCGGCTGTTCGCTGCGCCGGTTCGTCGAGTTCGCGGACGTCCTCGATCCGCTCGAGCCGGTACGTCCGGTCGCGGCCGGCGTCCGTCGCCACCAGGTACCACCGTCCCCCCGCGTGGATGAGACCCTGCGGGTCGATGACGCGCCACACCGGTTCGTTCCCTCGTGACGGGTAGAGGATGCTCAGGCGCCTGCCCACGAACACCGCCTGCTGGATCAGCCCGAGATGGTCGTCGGCCGGTTCCGGATCGGTCAGCCACGACCCCTGGGTGACGAACACCCGTTCCGCCACCTTCGTCGCCGCGGCCCGGTGCGCGTCCGGCATCGCCGCGACCACCTTGCGCATCGCCGACGCGAACGCCGGCGCCATGCCCAGCGACTCCGAGGTGATCGCGGAGCCGGCGGCCAGCAGGGCCTTGGCCTCGTCGACGGTCAGGCCGGTGAGATCGGTGGTGAATCCCGGAAGCAACTCGAAACCGCCGTCCCGGCCGCGTTCGGCGTACACCGGGATCCCCGCCGTCGACAGAGCGTCGATGTCCCGCAGCACGGTCCGCGGCGACACCTCGAGTTCGCGGGCCAGCGCCGACGCCGACATGCGCCCACGGTTGCGGAGCAGGAGGACGAGCGAGAGCAGGCGGTCAGCGCGCATGCCGAAAAGTCTGTCAGAAATATACGACAGAAGATGTCATGTATTGAGGCGATAGTTGCCTCATGACACACACGACTGATCCCCGGCCCCTGTACCGCGAAGCCCTCACCTGGACCACCGGCCTCATCGACAACGTCCGCGAGGACCAGCTGACGGCATCCACCCCGTGCGCCGACTTCGACGTCCGCACCCTGCTCGGCCACCTCGTCGCCACCGTGGAACGTGCCCGCGTGATCGGCGAGGGCGGCGACCCCCGCAGCATTCCGATCGTCGTCGCCGACATCCGCGACGACGGCTACGCGGACGCCTACCGATCCGCCGCCGACCGCATGTGGCCCGTCTGGGCCGACGACAGCAGCCTCGACGCGACGGTGACCGCACCATGGGGCACCGTCCCCGGCCGCGCCGCGATCTGGGGCTACATCAACGAGACCCTCGTGCACGGCTGGGACCTGGCGGTCGCCACCGGCCAGCCGTCGGAGACCCGCCCGGAGCTGGCCGAGGCCGTGCTCGGCGTCGCACGGCAGGCGATCCCCGCGGATCCACGCGGCGGCCCCGTGCCGTTCGCCGACGTCGTCGACCCGTTCCCCACCGCAGGCCCCACCGAACGTCTCGCCAACTGGTCGGGACGCAAGAGCATCTGACCCCGCACACACG
>NZ_JBHUSF010000434.1:0-6063 GCF_042673295.1 Rhodococcus sp. NPDC057014 | reverse complement strand
CGCCAGAGGGGTAGTTCGGTGGCGCGGTCGGGGGCGGTGTCGGTGAGGGCGTGGGCCCAGCGGCGCATGGAGGTGCCGACCGGTGGGAGGGCCGGGGGTGTGCCGGTGCTGACGGCGGCCCAGGCGGCGGCGAGGTCGGGGACGAGGATTCGCCAGGACACTCCGTCGACCGCGAGGTGGTGGATGACGAACAGCAACCGTCCCGGGTCGGGTCGGTCCTCGGTCGATTCGAACCAGACGACCTGCACCATCACACCGTGCCGAGGATCGAGCCTGCCTGCCGCACGGTCCGTTTCGTCGGCCACCCGCGCCGCGAACCGCGTGCCGGCGACCGCGTCGACCACGATGCGGGACACCAGTGTCCCGGCCTGGACGGCTCCGGCGGGCGGTACCTCGATCACCGGTTCGCTGCCGGGACCGGGGAAGCAGAGCCGCGCCCGCAGAACGTCGTGGTGATCGAGGACTGCTTGTACGGCGCGGGTGAGAGAGTCGAGGTCGAGTCCGGCGGGCGCGATGAGGAGGGTGGCCTGTGAGAACCTGCCGATGCCGGTGCCCCGGTCGAGGAGCCGGCGGGCGATGGGCGTCGGCGGGAAGTTCCCGATCCCCGACCCGGGAAGCTCTTCCAGTTCCACGGCATCGGTCGCATGCGCCACCTCGGCAAGAGCCGCTACCGACCTGCGCTCGAATACATCGCGCGGTGACACGAAGACACCTTCGTCCTTGGCCCGCGCCACCAACTGGATGGCCATGATGCTGTCGCCGCCGAGGGCGAAGAACGAATCCTCGACTCCGACGGTGCGGACTCCGAGGACCTCGGCGAACAACCGGGACAACGTCTTCTCCGCCGGGGTGGCCGGCTCCCGGCCGGGTGTGACGGGGCGAGCGAAATCCGGCTCCGGCAACGCCTTCACGTCGAGCTTGCCGTTGGCCGTCCGCGGCAGCCGGTCGAGTACGACCAGGGCTACGGGGACCATGTGCGCGGCGAGCTGTGTGCGGGCGAAGGCGAGTACCTCGTCGGAGTCGACGTCCCCGGCTTCCTGCACTGCGGCGATATCGGGCACGACGTAGCCGATCAGCCGGTCTGCGCCGTGCTCGTCGCGCCGCACCCGGACCACGGACTGCGCAACAGTGGGATGACGCACCAGGGTGGACTCGATCTCCCCGGGTTCGATCCGGTAGCCGCGCAGCTGAATCTGAAGATCGGTACGTCCCCGATAATCCAGTCGGCCCTGTCGGTCCCGGCGGGCGAGGTCCCCGGTCCGGTACATGCGGGCCCCGGGTGGTCCGTCCGGGTCCGCCACGAAACGCGCCGCGGTCAGATCCGGGCGATGGAGATAGCCGCGCGCCAGTTGGTGTCCGGATACGTACATTTCACCGACCACCCCCGGTGGAACGGGATGCAGCCGCCGGTCTCGGACGGAGACCCGCACACCGGGTATCGCCCGCCCGATCGGGGAGCCCGTCGACGGAGCAGAAACGGAACGATCGAGCGGCAGAAGGCTGACGTGGACCGTGGTCTCGGTGATGCCGTACATGTTCACCAGTCGCGGACGGGTATCACCGTGCCGGTCGTACCAGCCGGCCAGGGAGCGGAGGTCGAGGGACTCGCCACCGAAGACCACGTGCCGCAGCGCCAGGTCGTCCGGGACCGGGGCCCGCCGGTCGGCCTCGAGGAGCTGGGAGAACGCGGTGGGGGTCTGGCTCAGCACGGTCACGTGTTCGCGGCGCAGCAGTTCGAGGAACAACTCCGGAGTCCGGGCGGTGTAGTGATCGACCACCACGGCCCGGCCGCCGAAAAGCAAAGCGCCCCAGAGTTCCCAGACCGAGAAGTCGAATGCGTGGGAATGGAACATCGTCCACACGTCGCGCTCGTCGAACCCGAAACCCGGCTGGGTGCCGGCGAACAATGCCGCCACGTTCCGATGCGAGACCACGACACCTTTCGGGCGACCCGTGGATCCCGAGGTGTAGATCACGTACGCAACGGCGTCCGGCAGAAGCCGCGCGGTTCGTTCGGTATCGGAGACCGGGCCGGGTGCGACGGCGGCCACGCGGTCGGTGACCTCGGCGGAGTCCAGCAGCACGCGCGGGACACCGAGGCCCCGCATCGTCGAGTCCTGCTCGCTGGTGGTCACCACACACATCGGCGCCGCGTCCGCGAGCACGAATGCGATTCGGTCGCGGGGGTTGTCGATGTCGAGCGGGAGGTATCCCGCACCGGTCTCGATGGCGGCGACGATGGTGACGATCAGGTCGACGGACCTGGGCAGGGCGACGGCGACCAGTGATTCCGGGCCGGCCCCCAGTGAGATCAAATGCCGTGCCAGCCGATTGGCGCGTTCGCTCAATGCGGTGTAACTCAGGGGCGTGTTCTCGACCGTGACCGCACTCGCGTTCGGGAAGCGCTGCACGGTCCGGGTGAATCGGTCGGCGAGGGTCGTCTCGTCGTCCATACCGTCCGCAGTGCGGGCCGTCGGCGCTGTGTGACGTTCGACGTCGTCGGTGATGTCGATATCGCCGATCACACGGCGAGGATCGTCGGTGACGGCGTCGAGTATGCGGATGAGACACTTCGCGAATGCCTCGATCGTCGCGGGGTCGAACAGGTCGGTGGTATAGCTGAAAGCGGCCGAGATGCCGGCGGGTTCGCCACCCGGCCCGAAGCTCTCGCTCAGCGTGAGCTGCAGATCGAACTTCGCCGTACCGGTCCCGGCGTCCATGACGTCGGCGGTCACACCGGGCAGCTCGAGGGTGGGGGAGTCGTGGCTCTGGTGCTCGAGAAGAACCTGGAACAGCGGTGAATGAGCGGTCGAACGATCCGGAGCGAGCATCTCCACGACTCGCTCGAACGGGAGCTCGGCGTGGGTGAAGGCGCCGAGATCGGCGTCCCGGGTGCGGTCGAGGAGATCGGCGAACGACAGGGCTGCGTCGACGCGCAGTCGGAGCACCAGGGTGCCGACGAACATCCCGACGAGGTCGTCGAGGGCCGGGTCGCCACGGCCTGCGATCGGCGTCCCGACGACGATGTCCGCGCTGTCGCTCAGCCGTGCCAATAACACAGCCAGAGCGGCATGGGTTGCCATGAACATCGTGGACTCGTGCCGGCGCGCGAGCATCGCCAGCCGACCGTGTGTGACGGGGCCGATGTCGAAACGGAATGTCGCCCCGCGCAGGGACCGCTGGACGGGTCGGGGACGGTCGGTCGGCAGTGGGAGGACGTGCGGGAGGTCGGCCAGCGTCTGCGCCCAGAATGCGGCTTGCTGGGCGGCGAGCGACTGTGGGTCGTCCTCCGATCCGAGGAGTTCGTGTTGCCACAGGGTGTAATCCGCGTACTGGACGGGCAGCGGCGACCAATCGGGTGCCCGCTGCCGGGTACGGGCCGTGTAGGCGGCGATCATGTCGCGGACCAGGGGGCCCATCGACTGGCCGTCGGCACAGATGTGGTGGACGACCAGTGTCAGGACATGGACGTCGGCATCGAGTTCGAGCAGCTGAATTCGGACGGGAAGGTCGCAGGTCACGTCGAACCCGGTGTCGATGAACCGGGAAAGGCGGGCAGGCACTTGTTCTCGTCTCGCGGGAATCGGGTGAAGGTCGAGGAGTGCTCGCTCGGGCGGGAGCACGTGTTGGATCGGCTGGCCCTCGTGCACCGGGTAGAGCGTGCGGAGCGTCTCGTGACGGGCGATGACGTCGGTAAGCGCCTGACGCAGGGCGGTGACGTTCAGGATTCCGTGGAGACGGAGAGTGACCGGGATGTTGTATGCGGGGGATGTGGTGTCGTACTGATTGAGGAACCACATTCGTTTCTGCGCCGGCGACACCGGAATCCACTGCGGTCGGGCCGAGATCTCGAGGGTGGGACGGATTCGTTCGCCCGTCTGCGCTCGCACCGACGCCCGGGCCAGCATGCGGGGTGTCGGGGCGTCGAAGAGTGTGCGGACACCGATGTCGGTGTGCAGCGCATTGTTGATGCGTGTCACGGCCCGGGTGGCGCTGAGCGAGTTGCCGCCGGCGTCGAAGAAGTTGTCGTCGATGCCGAAGCACCGCGATCCGACGACCGCCGCCAGGATGCCGGCGATGGAATCTTCGAGGGGTGTGGCCGGTGGCGGGGCCTCCGCCGAAGTGGAGGTGCCGGACGTCGCGGTGACGACGCCGGCTGCGAGGGCGGCCCGGTCGAGTTTGCCGGCCGGGGTGCGGGGGATCGTCGTGATCGGCACGATCGTTGCCGGAACCATGTGGTGGGGAAGCTGTTCGGCGAGATGGGAGATCAGTCCCGATGGGTCGACGTCCTGATCGGTGGCGGGCAGCACGTACGAGGTCAACGCCGTGTCACCGGAGGTGGTGGTGCCGGGGAGCGTGGCGGCGAAGGCCACGGCGGGATGCCGGGTGAGTGCGGCGTCGATCTCGCCCGGTTCGATGCGGAAGCCGCGGATCTTCACCTGGAAGTCGGTCCGGCCGAGGTAGTCGAGTGCACGTGCACCCCTGGTCCAGCGCACCAGGTCACCGGTCCGGTACATCCGTTCGCCGGGTTCGCCGTACGGGTTGGCGACGAAGCGTGCGGCGGTGAGTCCGGCCCGCCGGTGGTAGCCCCGGGAGAGACCGTCGCCGGCGATGTAGAGCTCGCCGGGCGCCCCGATCGGGACAGGTTGCAGCAGGCGGTCGAGGACGAGTTCGGCGACGCCACGGAGGGGGCCACCGATCGTCACCGGCTCCGCCGCGTTCAGGTCGGCCGTCATGTCGGCCGCCACGGTGGCCTCGGTCGGACCGTACGCGTTGAGCAACCGGTGCTCGGGCGCCCACCGCTGCACCAACTGGGGCGGACACTCCTCCCCGCCGGTCACGACGCAACCGACATCCGGGACGTCCCGGGGGTCGATCGAAGCGAGTGCGGTGGGGGTGAGAAATGCGTGGGTTACCTTTCCCTCCACCATGATCCGGCTGAGTTCGCGCCCGCCGTACACGGTCGGCGGCACGATCACCATCGTCGCCCCCACCCCGAACGCCAGCAGGTACTCCAGAACGGAGGCGTCGAAGCTCGGCGACGAAAAGTGCAGCACCCGGGACCGGGAGGTCACCCTCGCGCGGTCGCGCAACTCCTCCGCCAGCGCGTTCACTCCGCGGTGCGGGACGAGTACACCTTTCGGTACACCGGTGGAGCCCGAGGTGTAGATGGCGTAGGCGATGCCGTCGACACTCGCCGGCGGAGTGCGGGACACACCGCGCGGGTACGCATTGCGGTCCTGGCGGACCTCGTCGAGGTCGACCCAGCGGACGGTGTCCGGTAGCTCGTCGCGATGGCGGGTGCGGGTGAGACCGAGTACGGCCCCCGAGTCGGCGAGCATGTGTTCGACCCGGGCGGCAGGGTAGGTGGGGTCGACGGGGAGGAACGCGGCGCCCGTCTTGATCACCGCCCAGACGGCGAGTACCGACTCCGCCGAACGCGGTATCGCGACGGCGACAAAGTCTTCGGGACCGGCACCGAGCTCGATCAGCGCCGCGGCGAGGCGATCGGACCGTGCCTCGACCTCTGCGTACGTGAACTCTTTCGTGCCGTCCACCAGGGCGACCGCGTCGGGGAAACGGGCGGCGGTGAGGATGTCGGAGAACGTGCGAGGTGCGGCCCGATGGGCGCCGCGGACGGGCGCGAGCAGTTCGAAGTCACTCTCCCCCAGCAGATTCAGCCGGGCCAATGGCAGCGCCGGATCTGTCGCGATCGACGTGAGAACCTTGGCGACTTCACCGAGCAGAGCATCGACGGCAGGGGTGTCGAAGAGCGCGCTCTGGAAGGTGATTCGCAGATGCAGCCGCGGGTGTGGAGTGACGGCGAGGGCGAGCGGGTAGTGGGTTGCGTCGAAGGTGTCGACATGGGTGACCCGGAGGCCGGTGGTGGTGAGGGTGGTGGTGTCGAGGGGGTAGGACTCGAGGACGGTGAGGGTGTCGAAGGTGGCGGCGGGTCCGGTGGCGGTGTGGATGTCGGTGAGGCCGAGGTGGTGGTGGTCGAGGAGTTGGGTGTGGGTGGTGTGGGTGCGGTGGAGGAGGTCGGTGAGGGTGTCGGTGGGGTGG
>NZ_JBHUSF010000433.1:0-6063 GCF_042673295.1 Rhodococcus sp. NPDC057014 | reverse complement strand
ACGCGAAGGCAACCCTGCGGGGCCGAACGCGGGACGCCGAACGTCGAAGCCACGCACCGATGCCCGAACCTCGGGTGGTCCCGTCGCCGCGGCGCACACCGAGGAGTTGACGTCGAAGCTCGAGCCCCGCAGGGGTCCGGTGAAGGTGCAGCTCAATACGTGGGTGTTGGCGTCGACGGAGGCCCGGTTGAAGTGGCTGGTGAACAACCGAGGGTTCACGGTCACCAGCGTCGTGGACGTGGCCCTGCAGGAGTTGCTCGACCGCTACGACGTCCCGCCGGCCGATCCCGATGGCCGGATCCGGGAGCAGTGAACCGATGAGTCGTCCGTGGGAGCAGATTGCCCTGTTCGACCTGCACCAGCCCCCTGCGCCGGATCCTGCTCCCGCCGATGCCGCCGAGGTCGACGCGGAGGACACCGCCGCGGAAGAATCGCCGGCATCGACCGCTGAGGCGGAACCGGCGGAATCGCCGACATCCACCGTTGCCGCGGAACCGGCGGAATCGCCGACATCCACCGTTGCCGCGGAACCGGCGGAATCGCCGACGCCGACCGTTGCCGCGGAACCGACGCCCGTGCCGGAGACCGAGTCGACGGCAACACTGAGCCGACCGATGTGGGAGTCACTACCGGTCGGCGTGGAGGCGGATGAACACGCGGTGATCGTGACCGCCGACGGGACGTACACCCCGTCGGGGCGGGAGTTGACCGGTCCGGTCGATTCGGTGGAGAAGCTCGACAAACTGGTGCGCTGGGCGGCCCTGAAACCGTTGGGTACGCCGCCGCAGGTGTGGATCGTGGGCCAGGGCGCGTGCGAAGCGTTGGGGTGGGTGATCGACCCGGGCGACGAGGACGACTTCAAGGACATGGAGGTGCTGCGCACCCGCGCCGCCGCCGACCTGACCGCGGTCCTGCAGGCCACCCTGACGCCGATGCTGAACGCGGGCTGGGAGTTACGCGGCGATCCGGGGCACGTGGTGCACCTGTCCCGGACGATCGGCAAGTTCACCTCGATGGTCGATGTGGTGCTCGAGCCCTACGTGTGGACCTATTGGAACAAGGACTTCAGCTGGAACAACCGGGTCGGGGAGATGGGGATCCTCGGCTCACCCACGGCGGGAACGTATCTCCCGGACGAGGATTTGCCGGCGGCGCGGGAGTTGGGGCGCCGGTTGGCGTGGTGTGCGAAACACCTCGGGGTGCTCCCGGGGCCGACACCGGCGCGGACCGGGGCGGCGATCGTCGACAAGATCAAGCGGGAACGCACCCGGTCGGGCAAGGGCCTGGTGGTGGCGACCGCGGGCCCGGTGCCGCCGCTGGACGGTGCCCGGCGCGGGGACCTCGAACCCGCGGCCGGGTGGACCCGAATGCCCGACGCACAGGACCTGGAGGGGGCGTGCCGGTTGGTGTCCATCGACCAACGCGCCGCCTATTTGGCGTCGGCGGGGATGCTGGAGTTCGGGTACGGGCAACCCACCCATCTGACCGGCGGGGCCGCTGCCGCGGCGGCGGTGGGGGAGAAGGGGGCCCCGTTCGGGCTGTGGCGGATCACCCTCCCGGCGGCGCAGACGTTGTCGCTGCCCGAGAAGCTGCCCCTGCCGCACCCGCACATGCTCACCGATCAGCCGGTGCAGACCTGGGTCACCACGGTCAGCCTGGACGGGTTGTGCTCCCCGGTGGCGGAGGGGGGGATCGGCGCCGACCTCGACGACCTGGATGTCACGGAGGCGTGGGTGTTTCCGCAGCAGGGCCGGGTGCTGGACAAGTGGGCGAAAATCTTGCGGGAGGCCCGGAAGGTGTCGGTGGACACCGGGGATGCGGCGACGAAATTGTTCGTCGGGTCCTGCTACAAGGGGTACATCGGGCGGATGGTGAACCCGGACATGTGGACCGCGACCCGGATGGCCCATCATCACCAACCGGTGTGGCGGGCGGCGATCATCGCGCACTGCCGGTGGCGCGGGCGGCGGGTGGCGATGCGGATCGCCCGCGAACACGGCCGGTGGCCGGTCCGGACGGTCACCGACTCCTGGGTGTATTTGCTCGCAGACGGGGAGGACCTCGCGGATGAGAGTGCGGCGTTGGGGAAGATGTCGGTGGAGAAGGACACACCCCTCACCGGCACACTCCGGTCCGCGTTGGCGTCGGCGGAGGATGTGCATGAGGTGAAACTGACGATCACTGCGGCGTTCGCCGACGACGACTTCGCCGACGACGACTTCGAAGCCGATGACGAGAACACCGACGACGGGGAGGGGGTGCTCTGATGGCCCTGCATCTTCCGCGGCCGCGCACCACGAAGCTGCCGCAGCAGGCGGTCGGTCTGGACGGCCTCAAGGTGTCGGTCTCCGACGCCGCGACCAGCGGTGTCGAAAAATCCAAGCAGGTCAAGAGTGGGGGTTTGGCCGGGCTGACCAGCAAAGTGTCGGTCACACAACTGCGGAAGGAACTCGGGAATGAGGGGTTGCGGCAGGCGGCGATCGATGCCGGCCGCACCCCGCCGTCGGCGCGTACGTTGCGCCGGTGGGCCCAGCAGGGCCGCATCCCGCATGCGGATGTGCTCGAGCGGGCCCAACGCCGGGCGGCGATCGAACGATTGGGTGGTGTCGAGGCGGTGGCCGCGATGATCGGGCGGTCCCGCTCCGCGGTGTCTCGGTACCGGTCGGGGGAGACGAACGAGTTGCGGGCCGATGCGAGCAAGAAACTGAAAACCGTGAAGGCGCAGGACATCATGAAAAGGGCCGGGGTGTTGCGGCCGGACGGCACCCCGAAACGGGCGGTGATCCGGGTCAGGGGCGGTGTGATGGTGCGTAACGGGGCCGACGAGGGCTACGACTACCGGGTCCGGACCCTGGATTTCGCGAACTCGGACACCCCGTTCAGCGGCGATGAGTCCCGGGAGCTCGCGGCCGCGTTGGCCAATGACGATCATGCCCGGGTCGTCGCACTCCTGGAGCGGCACGCCACCCTCGATTACCCGGAGAACAAGGGCTTCGACAGGTACAGCGACCAGTTCGGGTTCCACTTCGACCACATCGACTCCGTTCACATCGACTGGATCTAACAGTCCACCGGGTACCTCGACTGAGCGAAGATGTAGCCCACATGAACTGTGGGAGTGACACGGTGCCTTCACAAGCGGGCGTACGCGGTTTCGGTGGGTGAGATCGCGTGATGCGTTCTCACCCACCGTGGCCGGGGAACTGGTTGTTGGCTAGGCGGGTTCCTTGACGCCCACCACCGGGCAGGGCGCGTCGAGCAGGATGCGCTGAGTGTGACTGCCGAGCAGCAGCTTCATCGCCGCGGATCGACGGCGCAATCCGAGTGCGACGAGGTCGGCGCCGGTATCGGTGGCCAGGGTGACGACCTGGTCCGCGAGATCGTTTTCGGCGGAGTGCAGTTCGTACTTCACGCCGGCATCCTGTAGCCGCTGGCGCGCCTGCGCGGCGAGTGCCGGGGAGGTGTAGTTGGGACTGGCCGGTGAATCTGCACCGCCGGCCATCACGATGTGCACCGTCACCGCCGCGGGGTCGTCGGCGAACTTTCCGGCGGTGTCGAGCGTCCAGTCCAGGGCACTGTGGCTTTCCGGGCGATCGGTGAGCAAGACGACGAAGTTCATGGCGGGATTCCGTCCTATCCGGGATATGCGGCGAAGAGGATGCCGACGACGAGCATGACCAAACCGACCAGGGAAGCGCGCCAGATCGCCTTCTTCTGGTGGTCACCGAGTTCCACCTTGGCCAGGCCTACCAGCAGCAGGAACGAGGCGACCAGGGGGCTGGAGGTGTGCAGGGGCTGTCCGATGATCGCGGCGCGGGCCATCTCCTCGGGGGCGATGCCGTAGTGCGAGGCCGTCTCGTTGAGCACTGGGAGCACACCGAAGAAGAAGGCGTCGTTGCTCATGAAGAACGTCAGCGGCAGGCTCAACAGGCCGGCGACGATGGCCAGGTGCGGGCCGAAACTGGTCGGGATGATCTCGACGAGCCACTGGGCCATGGCCTCGACCATTCCGGTTCCCGACAGCACCCCGGTGAGCACCGACGCGGCGAAGACCAGCGCCACCACCGACACCACGCTCGACGCGTGCGACTTGAGCTGATCGGCCTGCTCCGACACCCGGGGGAAATTGATGATCAACGCGATACCGACGCCGAGCATCAGGATCACCGGCGGCGCGAGAGTGCCGAGCACGAGCAGCGTCATCACCGCGGCGGTCAACGCGAAGTTGATCCACACCAGCTTAGGGCGGGCCTTCGGCCTCTCGAGGTGATCACCGATCTCGGGCAGTTCCGCGAAGTCGGAGACGTCGTCGCCACCAGTGGCCGGGCGTGCCGGTCCACTCGCGGTGTTGTCGGAGCCTGGGGTCTTACCCGCGCCACCAGACGATCCCACCAGGGCCGCTTCCTCCACCGATTCGGAGTCGAGGGTGAGCAGACCGACCCGCTTGCGTTCGCTGCGACCGAGGAAGTACGCGAGCACCAGCACCGCCACAAGGCCAGCCGCGATCGACGGAATCATCGGGACGAAGATGTCGATCGGCGAGACATTCAGCGCGGCCGCCGCCCGGGCGGTCGACCCACCCCACGGCACGGTGTTCAGCACACCGTTCGCGGTCGCCGCGACCACGGTCAGCACGACCGGGCTCATCCGCAGTTTGAGATAGATCGGCAGGAACGCCGAGGTCACGATGATGAACGTGGTGGAGCCATCCCCATCCAGTGACACGATCGACGTCAACAAGGCCGTACCGACGACCAGTTTCATCGGGTCGTTGCGAACGAACTTGAGGATCAGCCGGATCAGCGGGTCGAACAACCCGACGTCGATCATGATCCCGAAGAAGGTGATCGCGAAGAACAGCAACGCGGCCGTGGGGGCGAGCTTGAGCAGCGCCTCCATGATCATGTCACTGAAACCCATTCCCGCACCGGCGAAAAGGGCGAACACGGTCGGTACGACGATAAGGGCCGCGACCGGAGTGATGCGCTTGCTCATGATCAGGTACATGAATACCGCGATCATCGAGAAGCCGAGTATGACAAGCATCGGACTTCCTCCGTTGTAGTGGTGTACATCACTGTATACCGTATGGAGCGCCATAGCGAGTCCCATGTTGTTCGTTATGATGCACACATGGCGGCCGACAACAAGAGCGAGCAGGTATACGCGCAGCTCAGAGAGAGCATCCTCGACGGGACCTTGCGTCCCGGAGAGTCCCTCAGCGTGATCAGCATCGGCGAGCGCTTCTCCGCTTCACGCACTCCGGTGCGTCGCGCGCTGGTGCAACTCGAGGCCGAAGGGCTGGTCTCGCTCGTCGACCGGCAAGGGGTCCGCGTCGCGCCGATCTCCATTCAGGGGGTGCGGGACCTGTTCGAGCTGCGGATGTTGCTCGAAGCGGCAGCAGTACGGATGGTCGCCGACACCATCGACTCGGTTCCCGCGGCACGACAGGCCTTCACGGAGATCCTCGACGGACTCGACCCTCTCGCGGACCAGGCGCCGTCCGACCAGCGACGGGACCGGTTCTACGAGCTCGCCGAGGCATTCGACCAGGCCGTCATCGCGCACACCCGCAACGAGCACCTCGCCCGCTCCATCGCCGAGTTACGCCCCCACAGCGCCCGACTGCGCATAATCGCGCACTCACGCCCCCAGCGCCTCGACACCTCCCTCGCCGAGCACCGGACCATGTGCCGGGCAATCCTCGCCGGCGAGGGTGACGCCGCGGCCAACGCATGCACTGGTCACCTCGCCGAAACCCAGCGCACGATCCTCGATGCCGTCATCAATCCCGTCGGATCGGGCGTGCCCGTCCAGCTGATCACTGCCTGACCGACCAGGTCGGGCCGGATCGCCCACGGCGCAGCACCGGCAGTCTGACCACGGCGCGGGGCCCGGAATCCGTCCGGGGGCGCGAGTTCGACGGCCTCCTCGGCGTCAGCGCGCTGGCTACTCCACCGTCGTCTGTTCTTATGCCACCGGCCTCATGAGTTCGGGCGATCACCTCGTCCTTGCGCCGGCTCTCGTCCGTTCCCATTCCGGATAAGAAGGCAGCGTGCCGCC
>NZ_JBHUSF010000432.1:0-6080 GCF_042673295.1 Rhodococcus sp. NPDC057014 | reverse complement strand
TGGTTAACGAGTCCAGGGACTCGCTAACCACGCACGGGCGATTCGGTTCACGGTGATTCTGAGGATGGCGAGGACGCCCGAAGTGCGGAAGCGTCGGAGGGCAGTTGTTCCGCCTCGACAGGAGCGCCCTTCATGACCGAACTTCTCGACCTGAGCACCGACGTCCTCGTCATCGGCGGCGGCCCCGCAGGAACGTGGGCGGCGCTGCGCGCACGCCAAGCCGGGGCGGACGTCGTCCTCGTCGACAAGGGGTACTGCGGAACCAGCGGCGCCACCGCGCCTTCGGGCACCGGCGTCTGGTACGTCGACCCCGACCCGTCCGCGCGGGCGAAGGCCAAGGCCAGCCGCGAAGCACTCGGCGGTCACCTCGCCGACCACCACTGGATGGACCGCGTCCTCGACCAGACGTACGCGAACATGAACCTGCTTGCCGAGGAGGGCCGGTACCCGTTCCCCGTCGATCCCGACACCGGCAGGCAGATCCGCACCGGACTGCAAGGGCCCGAATACATGCGACGCATGCGCGCGTGGGTGAAGAAGGCAGGCGTCCGGATTCTCGACCACTCACCGGCCCTCGAACTGCTGGTCGACTCCGACGGCCGGGTGCGCGGCGCGGCGGGCTACCAGCGCCAGGACGGCCGCGACTACCGGATCAGCGCGGGCGCCGTCGTGATCGCGAGTGGCGGTTGCGCGTTCCTGTCCCGCGCGCTCGGCACGAACGTCGATACCGGCGACGGTGCGCTGATGGCCGCCGAGGTGGGTGCCACGTTCTCCGGCATGGAATTCTCCAACGCCTACGCGATCGTCCCCGCGAACTCCACCATCACCAAGACCGCCTACTACGGCTATGCCACGTTCTTCCACGCCGACGGACGCGTCCTCGAGGGTGCCGGCTCCACGAAGGGGCGGTCGGTGATCGCGAAAACGCTGCTGTCCGAGCCGGTGTTCGCCCAGCTCGACCGCGCCGACGACGAGGTGCAACGCCAGATGCGGCTCGGGCAGCCGAACTTCTTCCTGCAGTTCGACCGCCGCGGGATCGACCCGTTCACCGACCGCTTCGAGGTCAGCATGCTCGCCGAGGGCACGGTCCGCGGAACCGGTGGCATCGAGGTGGTCGACGACACCTGCGCCACCTCGGTGCCCGGACTGTTCGCGGCCGGGGATGCCGCCACCCGGGAACGGATCTGCGGCGGCTTCACCGGCGGCGGCAGCCACAACTCGGCGTGGGCGATGTCGTCCGGCAGCTGGGCCGGGACCGGGGCCGCGCGGTTCGCGCGAACCGAACGTCGGGTCGAGGCGGGCGAACTGCGTCCCGCAGGCCGGGCCGGGCTGCGTCCGGCGGGGCGGCCGCGGCTGGAGGCGTCCGACGTCGTCGCGGCCGCGCAGGCCGAACTCATCCCGTACGAGAAGAACTACCTGCGGGACGGGGCGCGCGTGCAGGGTGCGCTCGGCGAACTGGAGTCGCTGTGGACGGCACTGTCCGCCGGCCTCGGCGGCGACTCCGGCGACGAGCGGGTCCGTGCCCGGCAGGCCGCCGCGATCACCGCGGTGGGCCGGTGGATGTACCACTCGACGCTGGCCCGGACCGAAACCCGCGGAATGAGCAAGCGCGCCGACTATCCCGACCTCGACCCCACCCAGCACCACCACATCCTCACGGGCGGGCTCGACGACGTCTGGACCTCGACCGCCGCGGTGCACGACGGGCTGTTGCGGGTTGCCTCGTGATCGAGGTGCTGCTGGCCGACGCGTGCATCGGCTGCGACAAATGCGTCGACGCGTGCCCCACCAACGTGTTCGACCGCACCGACACCGGGATCCCCGTGATCGCGCGGCAATCGGACTGCCAGACGTGCTTCATGTGCGAGGCGTACTGCCCGGTGGATGCGCTGTACGTCGACCCGCAGTCCACCCCGCTCGTCGACGGGCAGCGGATCCCGGAGGACCACATCGGCCGGTACCGCGAGAAACTCGGCTGGGGGAAGGGGCGCGCCGCCGGCTCGCTCACCGCGGTCGGGCCGTCCCTGCCGCACGGTGCGCCGCCGCCCAGGCTCCGCCCGTGAGTGGGTAACGAGTCCAGGGACTCCTTACCCACTCACGGGTGGCGGAGCCGCTAGATTGGAGGTACGGAAGCAGTCGTTTCCGGGTGCAGGGGTGCGCGTGCAGAATTCGAAATCGACACCGGCGACCGTGCCCGGGCTGCGGGTCTACCGGCCCGAATCGCCCGCGGCGCGGATGGCGCTCGTCGGCGCGACGGTCGTGGTCGGGTTCGTGCTCATGTGGATGGCGGGACGGTCGGGTCCCGTCCGCACGTGGATGGTGGCGGCCGGAATCGCCGTCCTGCTCGTGGCCCGGGGACTGCACCTGCGACGGCCCGTCACCGTCACGCATGCGGCTGCGGCGGTGCTGATGGTGGCGGCTGCAGATGTGGCGTATTCGAGCGCACATTCGACCCCGGGGTTCCTGCTCCTCGTGGCCACCGGACTCGTCCTGATGCTGCCGGTGCGCAGTGTGCCGCAGCCCGAGGACCGGGCCCGCGTCTTCACGTTGATCCAGCAGACCACCGGCGACCCGTTGTCGCCGTTCGCCCTCAATTCGGCGAAGTCGTACTACTTCAACGCGTCCGGCGCCGCGGCGATCGCCTACCGGGCCCGGTCCGGGATCGCCGTCGTCTCCGGCGATCCCATCGGAGACCCGCTCGAGTTCGCGGCGCTCCTGGACGAGTTCGACGAATTCGCGGCCGAACGCGGGTGGCGCGTCGCGGTGCTCGGCGCGGGGGAGCGGGTCACGCGGCTGTGGGAGATCGGCGGCGACACCCGAAAGCCGCTGACGGCGGTCCCGATCGGCCGCGACGTGGTAGTCGACGTCGGATCCTTCACCCTGCACGGCCGACAGTTCCGCAACCTCCGGCAGGCAGTGCAGCGCACCCGCAACGCCGGGCTCACCACCGAGATAGTCCCCGAATCCGCGCTCGACGAACCGACACGCCGCGAACTCACCGACATCGTCGACGACGCCCGCGCCGGACGTCAGCGCCGCGGGTTCTCGATGATCCTCGACCACCTGCTGGACGGCACGCTTCCCGGTGTTCTTCTGGTGGTCGCCCGCGACGGCACCGGTCGCGCCGTCGGGTTCCAGCGGTACGGCACCGCCGATTCCGCCCGCGAGCTGAGCCTCGACGTTCCGTGGCGCGGTGACGGCGCACCGAACGGCACCGACGAACGCATGACCGTCGACGTCATCCGGTACGCCGAGCGGACCGGTGCGCGCTCCGTCTCGCTGTCGTTCGCGGCGTTTCCCGAACTCCTCGACCCCGACGCGCCCGGTGCCGGCGCCCGGCTCTTCCGCCGCATCCTGCACCTGGGCGACGCGCTGATCGCGCTGGAATCGCTGTACCGCTACCTCGGCAAGTTCCATGCGACGGGGAACCGGCGCTACGTGCTCCTGCGCTTCCGCTACCTGCTGCCCGTGGCGTTCGCGTGCCTGACGTTCGAATTCGTGCCGCACCGGGGAACGGGGCTGACGCGGGTTCAGAAGTCGAAGTTCTTCTCGTTCGTCGCCGTGAGCGCGTCGACGACGGCCGCGAGATCGGTTTTGGATACGTCCGCGGTCTCCTCCTTCGGCGTCGATGGTGTCGCCTTGTCCGGTCGGGTCTGATTCTTGCCGGGCCGTTCGTCCGTCATCTGTGCACCTTCGCGATAGGCCGAGCCGGGCAGGGTTACTCACCAGTACACCGTCGGGAGCCTGCCTCCGCAACCCGACGGGGTCCTGATGTGACGCGGTGCACGTCGAGCCAGCTATCTGTCAGCTATTAGGCCGACCGGAGCTCACGCCCGGACCAGGATCTTCACCGCCGTGTCGTTGTGCTCGATCAACGTGGTGAGGCCCTCGGACACCAGGTTGTCGAGTTCGATCCGGCCGGTGATGAACGGGGCCAGGTCGATCACCCCGCTGCGGACCATCCCGATCACCGCCTCGTGATCGCGGACGTAGGCGATGGTGCCGCGCAGGTCGATCTCCTTGAGGACGAGTTTCTGCATGTCGACCGTCGCGGGCTTGCCCCAGATCGATACGTTCACCACCACGGCCGCGGGACGGACGGCGTCGAGGATGGTGTCGAGGACGGCGTTCACCCCCGCGCATTCGAACCCGAGATCGGCGCCGACACCGCCGGTCAACTCGAGAACCCGGGCCTTCACGTCCTCCGCGGACGGGTCGACGACGTGATCGGCGACCCCGCTGGACAGCGCCTTCTGCTTCCGGGCGTCGCTGAGTTCGGTGACGATCGTGGTGACACCCAGGCCCTTCAGGACCGCGGCGACCAGGAGTCCGATCGGTCCGGCCCCGCCGACCAGCGCGACGTCGCCGGCCTCGGCCCCGCTGCGGACGACCGCATGATGCGCGACGCTGAGCGGTTCGATCAGGGCCGCCTCGTCGAGCGGGATGTCGCCGATCTTGTGCACCCACCGGCGGTCGACCACCACCTTCTCGCTGAGTCCGCCTCCGCCACCGGCCAATCCGATGAAACCCATCTTCGTACACAGGTGATAGTTGCCTGCCGTGCAGGACGCGCACTCGTTGCACACGAAGTACGGCTCCACCACCACGTTGTCGCCCACCGCGACATCGGTGACGCCCTCACCGACCTCCTCCACCGTCCCGGAGAACTCGTGGCCCATCGTCACCGGCGCGTTCTCGTGCGACAGCGGATGCGGATGTCCCGGCGGGGAGATGAAGATCGGGCCCTCCAGGTACTCGTGCAGGTCGGTGCCGCAGATGCCGCACCACCCGACCCGGAGTTTCACGGCGCCCGGCCGCACCTCCGGTTCGGGGATGTCGTCGATCCGGATGTCGCGTCGTCCGTGGAAGCGCGCTGCTCTCATGAATCCGCCTCACCTCGTTGTGAACGTGCTGATGGGCCGAACGGTACGACGCCGCCACGAGGCCGGGAAGGGTTGCAGTGCGTTGCAATCCGACGACGACTGTGTGACGTTCACCGGCGGATAGCTGGTTTGGCCGGATCCGCGGGTATCTTCGAAGGGAATGACTGGTTCGATCTGGGGGAGTGAGGCATGGCACGCATACGCACGGCGGCTGAAGCTGAAATCAACGCCGCCGAGCAGATGCAGAAGCTCGGTTACGGCGACGCGACAGCGCTACTCGGCGGAGCGGACGGCGGCATCGACGTCTACTCGTCGCGCGCGTACGCGCAGGTGAAATGGCGAGGTGGCAGCGCAGGGAAGTCGGACCTCGCGAACCTCTACGGCACCCGCGGAACGAGTCACGCCCGGAAACTGCTGTACTTCTCCGGCCCCGGATACACCGACGAAGCCGTCGACTACGCGGACACGGTCGGCATCGCCCTGTTCCGGTGCGAACCCGACGGCGAAACCCCGCCGGTCGGCGTCCACGCCCCGAAACTGGTGGCTGCCGCGCGTAACTCGACGGTTGCGGTGGCCCCGTCCCCGCCGCCCCCGCCAGAGCCCGAATCGCCCGCGCGCATCGTCGCCCGCAACGCATGGGCGATGGTCGCCGGCTTCTTCGGCGCGCACTGGCAACTCCTCGGCGCCGTCGTCTGCACGATCGTCCTCATGGTCGCCCCCTTCGGCGAAGGGAACGTCGGGCTCCGCGTGTTCGCGACCATCCTCGCCGTCGTCGGCGCTCCGGTGTTCTGGCTCCTCTTCGTTCAGCACCGGAGCGCGGTGCGCAGATAGTTCGGTGCCGTAACGATCTCGCTCCCGCCGACGACAGCCAGCGTGACTGTCGACATTTCGAGTGGAATCGCGGAGATGAATATGGGCTTGATGAACGGCCTGATGGGCCTTCCTGTTCACCAACCGGCGGCTCATTCTCGTCGACAAGCAGGGAATCACGGGAAAGAAGATCGAGTACCACAGCGTGCTGTACAAGTCGATCACGCATTTCGCGGTGGAGACCGCCGGGAACTTCGATCTCGACGCCGAACTGAAGATCTGGATCTCCGGCAATCCGGTTCCGCTGCAGAAGCGGTTCTCGAAGTCGGTGGACATCTACGAGGTGCAGGCGATTCTGTCGCATTTCGTCGCCGGGTAGCGCACCCG
>NZ_JBHUSF010000431.1:0-6095 GCF_042673295.1 Rhodococcus sp. NPDC057014 | reverse complement strand
CCCATCATCACCGGTCTGCTACTGGCCACCGCGATCATCGGCTGCAACTTCGTCGAGGCTTCCTGGCTCGTCGTCGTCCTGATGTGCGTGTCCTTCTTCGGCAAGGGCCTCGGCGCGCTCGGCTGGGCCGTCATGGCCGACATCTCGCCGAAGGAAATCTCCGGCCTCGGCGGCGGCGTCTTCAACACCTTCGGATCGGTCGCCAGCATCACCACACCGATCGTCATCGGCTACATCGTCGACAGCTACGGCTCCTTCGAACTCGCCCTCGTCTACGTGGGTGTGTGCGCGCTGCTGACCGTCGTCTCGTACATCGTCGTCGTCGGCCCGATCAAGCGCCTCGACCTCGCCGAGATGCAGGCCCGCGCCGACCGCAAGCGCGCCCTGCGTCGGCACTGACGGCGAGCCCGTTGCACCCCGTCGTGCGAGGCGACGATGATGGGGCGGTGATCATCGAACGCAGCTCGGTCGTCGGCGCGCCGATCGGGCAGGTGTGGGCGAGGGTCGTCGATCCGGAGGGGATCAACGACGAGATGCGTCCGTGGATGACGATGAGCATCCCGCGCGGCCAGGAGTCGATCAGCATCGACTCGGTCGCGGTCGGTGAACCGCTCGGCCGGGCGTGGCTGCGACTGTTCGGGCTGGTCCCGTTCGACTACGACGATCTGACCATCGCGGAGCTGGAACCGGGCCTGCGGTTCCACGAGAAGTCGACGATGCTCAGCATGCGCCGGTGGGAGCACGAACGCACGCTCAGGCCGTTCGACGACGGCAGCACCGGCGTCCACGACCGGATCACGTTCGAACCGAGGCTTCCGCTGGTGCCGCTGACGCCGGTGCTCGCCCGCGTACTGGGCGCGTTCTTCGGGCACCGGCACCGGCGTCTGGCGCGGCACTTCGGCTGACGGCCTCAGTGCGCCGTGTAGCCACCGTCGACGACGAGTTCGGTGCCGGTGGTGAAGCCGGACTCGTCCGAGGCGAGGTAGAGCACCCCGTACGCGATTTCGTCGGGTTCACCCTGCCGCGGGAGGGGGTTACCCGACACGAGTTGGCGGTAGTACTCCTCCGGCCCGAGTGCGCTGCCCTCCGCGGACCGCCGGCTCATCGCCGTTCGCATCGACCCGGGGTGGATCGAGTTGACGCGAATCCCGTCCGGCCCGTACGTGACGGCGTCGGATTTGCTCAGCAGCCGCACCGCGCCCTTCGACGCGTGGTACAGCGGGACGTTGGAGCCTCCGGTCAGCCCGTGGATCGACGAGAAGTTCACGATGCTGCCCTTCTTCCGGCCGATCATGTGGGGCACCACGTGTTTGGTCATCAGCCAGACGCCCTTGACGTTGACGTCGAAGATCTGGTCGAACTCGGCGACCGACGCCTCGTGTGACGGTGCGGGCCTGCCGATGATGCCGGCGCAGTTGACGAGAACGTCGGGGACGCCGACGGTTTCGACGATCGCTGCGACGGCGTCGGCGACACTGGTCTCGTCGGTGACGTCGACGGCGAACGGCGTGATCGACTCCGAATCCCACGGTGCGCCCGGGAGTTTCAGGTCGAGCGCGGCAACCCGCGCCCCTTCCTCGGCGAGCATCCGGGCGGTCGCGCCGCCGAGATCACCGTTTGCCCCCGTGACGACGGCGACCTTCCCTGCCACTCGACCTGTCATGACCTGCCTCCCACTGCTGCGACGGCCCACGGGCCGATCATCGGAATCCATTCGGTGATGTCGTAGGACGCGACGTATCCGTGCGTCCGGAACGGGTCGCCCTCGACGACGTCGACGACGTCCTGCCGGTGCGCGGCCTCGTAGACCATGGCGGCGCCGGGATCTTCTCCCGCGGCGAACGGTCCGGACCCGAGGATGAGTCCGTGGTCGGCGGCGGCCTGCAGGTGACTCTTGTGTTCGGGACGATGTGTGTCCCGGCCGGCGGTGTCGCCGGTGTATGCGTAGCGGACGAGGTAGAACGGCACGTCAGACCTCTTCCAGGACGGTCGGTGTGGTGGATTCGCTGCGCAGCGACGCGAGGATCTCGGCGTCCCGGCCGATGGTGTATCCGAAGACGAGGGCGGGCCCGATGTTGGCGCCGTAGCCCGGGTATCCGCCGCCGAAGATGCTGACCGCCGCGGAACCGGCCGCGAAGAGACCGGGGATCGGCTGGTTGTCGTCGTCGAGGACCTGACTGTGCCGATCGACGGCGAGGCCGGAGTAGGCGCCGAGGTCGCCCATCTCGATCTTCGCCGCGTAGTACGGTCCCTTGTCGAGCGGCTCGAGGTTCGGGTTGGGCTGGTGCTCCATGTCGCCCTTGAAGTGGTGGAACCAGTTGGATCCGCGATTGAACTTCGGGTCCTCCCCCTTGGCGGCGCCCGCGTTGAACTCGGACAGGGTCTTCTTCAGCCCGGCGGCGTCGACACCGATCTTGCGGGCGAGCTCCTCGACCGTGTCGGCCTTGTGGAGGAATCCGGTCTTCTTGAAATAGCCCTGCGGGATGGGCCGCGGCTTCGCGTAGCCGATTCCGTACTTGTTCATGGCTTTCGAGTCGGCGATGATGTAGCCGAACGTCTCGTCTTGGCCGGCGTTCTCCTGAATCATCGCCATGCCGAAGTCGTGGTACGAACTCGACTCGTTGGCGAAGCGTTCACCCTTGCGGTTCACGGCGATCAGTCCGGGAAGCCCGAACGCACGCAGGTGCGGGAAGATCCGCTGCTGTCCGCGCAGACCGGTGAACACCGTGACCGGCGCCCAGGCGGCCGGCTCGTGGACGTCGGTGTCGACGTGCCCGCCGAGCGGTGCGGCCAGGCGCACGTTGTCGCCGTCGTGTCCGACGGTGGGCGTGAAGTGGTTGTCGCCGTGCGGATCATGACCCCAGTACTCGGCGCGCAGGGAGGCGTCCGAGGAGTAGCCGCCTGCCGCGATGACGACACCGAGCCGCGCCTCCACCGTTGCCGCGTGCACTCCCCCGAGCACGGCGCCGGTGACGACCCCGCTCTCCGATTGCAGGATCTTCGTGACAGGCGTCTCGGTCCACATCCGGATGCCGAGCTTCGCGGCGGACGACACCATCCGCACCATCAGCGAATTGCCGTTGGTCCGGTCGAACGACCTGCGGCAGAGCACCGTCTCGACCCACGTCTTGAGGAGCTTCTTCGACACGTAAGCGAACGATTTCCACGACTGGTTGGCGTGCAGGAACTGCGCGATGTCGGGTCCGACCTCGGGCATGTACCCGAACACGGTGTACGTGTCGAGGTAGGGGCGCAACCGGAGCCGGTTCTCACCGAGCGTGCGCGCGTCGACGACCTTGCCGGAGATCGCGCGCCCCGACGGCTTCGCACCCGGGGCGTCCATCTGGTAGTCCGGAGCCATCTCGGGATAGACGAATTCGACGTCGGTGTCGCGTTCGAGCCAGTCGATCGCCTCGGGGACCTCGTCGAGGAAGGTGTCGACCATCTCGGCCTTGTAGCAGTCCTTGGCGAGTGCCCGGATGTAGGTTTCGATCTCCTGACGGGTGTCGCCCTGCTCGATGCCCTGCTTGTTACCCGGCACCCACGCCCAGCCACCCGAGATGGCGGTGGTGCCGCCGAGCCACTTCGACTTTTCGGCGACGATGACGCTGTGGCCTTCGCTCGCGGCCTTGAGCGCGGCGGCCATGCCCGCGGCCCCGGACCCGATGACCAACAGGTCGCATTTGACGGATTTCGAGCTCATATGTGGACCTTCCCTGGAGAGTCGGCACTCGATCGCGGCGCGCAAAGACACTGCTGTGCAGCATATTTGAAGGAACATCGTGCGATCGGTGGCGGTGTGTTCGTGTCACCCACTCTGACCGAGTCGAGACTCGGGTCACAGACCGACTCCAATGGATGGAAAGGTTTCTGATCAGTGCCGCGATCCGCGCGTCATCGCCCGGGTGATGCCGCGCGACGCCGTCGTCAGTGCCGCCACCACCGACTGCGGGTTCGCCTGATCGTGCGGGATGACGACGGACAGGGCGGCGATCACCCTGCCACCGTCGCTGTCCCGCACGGGCACAGCGACTCCCGTCGCACCCGGGGTGATGAGACCGGCGGCCACCGCGAAGTGCTGGTGCCGCACCTCGGCGAGGAGACGTCGCATCTGGTCGGGGTCGGTGACGGTGGCGTCGGTGTACCGTTCGAGCGGTTGCGACAGCAATTCGTCCTGCACGTCGCGGGAGGCGTTCGCCATCAAAACCAGACCGGACGAGCACGCATGCACCGGCAGCCGTCCGGCGATCTTGGTGACGTTGACGACGGACCCGCGGGTGGAGAGCCGTTCGACGAACAGCACCTCGTTGCCGTCGAGGACGCCCAGCTGGGTGTGCTGCTTGATCGCGGCGTTCACGTCCTCCATGAACGGCATCGCCGCCTCACGCAGGCTGAGCGTGTGCGAACCGCGGGACCCCAGCTCCCACATCCGGACCCCGATGCTGATGCGGGTGTCGTTGCGTTCGAGGAGGCGGAACTTGACGAGTTCGCCGACGATGCGGTGCGCCGTCGCGACGGGGAGGTCGGATCGACGCGCAATGTCGGACACCGACAGGGACGGTGTGTCCGCGTCGAAGGAAGACAAGACCCTCACGACGCGGGCAGTGACCGATTCTCCTGTCGGTGTCCGTGACATCGCCCCATTGTCCTCCGGCTACTCCCGCGAGGTCGACGGACGCCCGAGTTCGGCCAGCGGCACCCGGTACGTCTCGCGCGCGGTGAAGGCGGCGACGGACGAGACCAGCATGCACAGTGCCGTGAACACCGCGACCGGCACCCAGGCGTTCACCCCGGTGCCCAGCAGTGCCCAGCCGATCGCCGGGGCGAAACCGGCGATGAGGAAACCGATCTGCGTGCCCACGGCGAAACCGGAATAGCGCACGGGCGCCGCGAACATCTCCGTGAAGAAGCTCGGCCACAGGCCGTTCACCATCGAGTAGAACAGCGTCATCGTGAGCAGCGCGGCGCCGAAGATCAGCGGAACGGAGCCGACCGAGATGGCCCAGAAGTATCCGAAGATCGTCACACCGCATCCGAGAGTGCCGGTGATCCAGACGGGGCGGCGTCCGACGCGGTCCGACAGCGTGGCGAGCAGCGGTATCGCGACGATGGAACCTGCGATCGACGCCGACGACGCCCACAGCATCGTGGTGCGGTCGATGCCGACGTCGGGTCCGGTGGCGTAGGCGAGCCCGAAGACGGTGAACACCGTCTGCCCGACGGCGAACAGCGAGCACAGCGCGATCCGCAGGACGTCCCGCCACTGGGTGGTCACCACGGTGACGACGGGCAGTTTCTGCACCTCCGCGTGCTCACGCGACTCCTCGAACACCGGAGTCTCGTCGAGCTTGGTGCGCACGAAGTAGGCCACTACGAGCATCACGGCGCTGCACCAGAACGGGATTCGCCAGCCCCAACTGTCGAGTTGATCCTTCGGCAGCGCGGCCACCGGGATGAAGACGAGGGTCGCGAGAACCATCCCGGCCGCGTAGCCGGTCATCGTGAAACTCGTGAAGAACGCCCGCCGCCCCTCGGGTGAGTGCTCGAGCGTGAGCGTGCTGGCGCCCGCCGCCTCACCGCCCGCGGAGAATCCCTGCGCGAGGCGGCACAGGACCAGCAGGATAGGCGCGGCGATGCCGATCTGCTCGTACGTGGGCAGGAACCCGATCGCGAGACTCGACATGCCCATGATGAGCAGCGTCAGCAACAGAATCTTCTTACGACCCAGCTTGTCCCCGAAGTGGCCCAGCACGATTCCGCCGACCGGCCGGGCCACGTAGCCGACGCCGAACGTCGCGAGCGCGGCGACCGTGCCGATCGCGTCGTTGCCGGCCGGGAAGAACGTGTGCCCGAAGACGAGGGCGGCGGCGGACCCGTAGATGAAGAAGTCGTAGTACTCGAGCGCGCTGCCGAGGAACGACGCGAGCGCCGCCTTCTTCGGCGTCTTCGCGACCTCGACGGGCGGCGCGTCTGTCGGGCTGTCGTGCGTCACGGCGGATACGTTCATCGACTCTCCTGCGATCGGGCCTGGCGTGGTGTGACTCAACGTGCCAACCGCAGCCGCGCGTGCGCAACGTCACATCCATCCATTGGAA
>NZ_JBHUSF010000430.1:0-6132 GCF_042673295.1 Rhodococcus sp. NPDC057014 | reverse complement strand
GCAGATGCACCGTCTTGGTCTCGAAGAACTCCTCGAGACCCTCGACGCCGCCTTCACGTCCGACGCCGGACTGCTTGTAGCCGCCGAACGGCACGGTGAAATCGATGATGGCGGCGTTCACGCTGACCGTTCCGGTCCGGATACGCTGCGCCACCTCGAAACCGTGCTCGAGGTCGGCGGTGTACACCGCGCCGGACAGTCCGTAGATCGAGTCGTTGGCGATGGCGATCGCCTCCTCCTCGTCCTCGTAGGTGATCACGGAGACGACGGGACCGAAGATCTCCTCCTGCGCGACGCGCATGTCGTTGCGCACGCCGTCGATCAGGGTCGGTTCGACGAAGAAGCCGTGGTCGACGCCTGCGGGACGGCCGCCTCCGAGCACGACGGTCGCGCCCTCCTCTTTCGCCGAGGCGATGTAACTCTCGACCCGGTCACGCTGCCGTTCCATGGCGAGCGGGCCGAGGAAGGTCGTCTGCTCCCACGGGTTTCCCATGGTGAGGAAGCCCAAAGCACCCTTCAGCGCCTCGACCACCTCGTCGTGGCGCTTGCGTGACACGAGCACCCGCGTCAGCGCGATACACGCCTGACCGCTCTGCATGCAGCCACCCATCGGGAGCGACTGCATGACGTGCCCCAGGTCGGCGTCGTCGAGGATGATCGCCGCCGATTTGCCACCGAGTTCGAGCGACACCCGGGCGATGCGCTCCCCGGCGAGCGACATGATGCGCCGCCCGGCGAGAGTGCTTCCGGTGAACGTGATGTGATCGACGTCGGGATTGGTGACGAGAGTTTCGGATACCTCCCGGTCGGCGCAGAGAACGCTGACGACGCCGTCCGGAATCTTGCCTTCGGCCGTCAGTTCCCCGATGACGTCGGCGAACACGGACGGCGACAGCGGGGCTTCCGGCGCCGTCTTGAGGATCACCGAGCAGCCTGCGGCGAGGGCGGGGGCCACCTTGAAGGCGATCGTTCCGATGGGCCCGTTCCAGGGGATGATGGCTGCGACGACCCCGGTCGGTTCCTTCAGGATTCGCGAGACCCCGCCGTCGGCGCGGGTCCGGTCGTCGCGGGTGGAATAGTCGCGGGCCACGGCCGCCACGGCGCGGAACAAGCCGGCGGTCATCTGCTGGGTCGGGCCGCTGACCGCGACGGGGATGCCGACCTCGATCACGCCGAGCGGGGTCAACTCCTCCACGCGGCTCTCGAGTCGCGAAGCGATCTCGTCGAGGACGTCGGCGCGTTCGGCCATCGTGCGCGACGCCCACTCACCGGAATCGAATGACGTGCGAGCGGCCTGCACGGCGCGTTCGACGTCTTCGGTTGTGGCGCTGCGGATTCGCGCCGCCTTCTTCTCGGTGAACGGGTCGACGAGGTCGATCCACTCGTCTCCCGTCGACTCCACCCACCGGCCGCCCACGAACACCTGCTCGCGATCGGCGATCTTCGGAGGCGCTGCGGCCGCCGACTCTGTTGTCGTCATGGTCGAAAATTCCCTTCGCTCAGCGGTTGTTGTAGCCGGCATCGACCGGCAGGGTCACGCCCGTGACGTACCGCGCCTCGTCGGAGGCGAGGAACACGATGGCGTTGCTGATGTCGACGGCCTCGATCAGCTCGACCGGCATCGGATTCTTGTACGATTCGTCGTTCGCGACCTCGGGGTGCGAGTTCACGAACTCGCCGTATTCGGCGTTGGCCACCATCGGGGTGTTCACCCCGGTGGGATGCACGGTGTTGACCCGGATACTGTGCTTCGCAAGCTGCTTCGAGTACAGGCGCATGAGACCGACGACGCCGTGTTTGGCCGCGGAGTAACCGGCCTGGCCGGGGAATGTGTTGAGTCCGATGCTGGTGAGGCCCGCCGCGGAACTGGTGATGACGATCGACCCGCCCTCGCCCCGTTCGATCAGCCCGGGGACCGTCACCTCGAGTACGTGCCACACGCCGGTGAGCATCACGTCGATGGCGTCGTGCCACGCCTGCGGCTGATTTCCGGGTCCGATGACGGGCATGATGCCGGCGTTGGGCAGGACGATGTCGACGTGTCCGAACTGTTCGATCCCGGCGTCGTACGCGCGCTGGACGTCGGCGCGGTTCCGAACGTCGCCCACCGACGTGACGATGGAACCGCCGGCCTCCTTGACCAGGCGTTCGGTCTCGGCGAGGTCATCCGTGGTCGCCATCGGATAGAACACGGTGTCGATCTGCTCGCAGATGTCCATCGCGATGACGGAGGCGCCCTCCTCCGCCAGTCGCACCGCGTGCGAACGTCCCTGTCCGCGAGCCGCACCGGTGACGAACGCGACCTTCCCCTCGAGTCGTGCCATGACGTGTCCTCTCGTTCAACCGAGTCTGAGATGTCGGTGATGTGCGCCGGAATGTCGCGCGGCGTGCGCGCGAGGTGAGCACTGGATGTGGGTCTTGGGTTCGAGGGCCGTCGGCCGGACGCCCTCGAAACGGACACTTCTTGTGAGCCGTGTCACAGGACAGTAGCGCGGCATTCGCCGCTCGTCAACAGTGGAACAAATATCGTTCTACGTCTCATGCCTCAGAGGTAGCCGGGAGCCTCGTGCCACTCACCGACCTGATAGCACGTATGCGCCTCCTCCTGCTCGAACGACAGCAACCGGCAGAGCCGGACCGCACCGTCGTCGTCGGGATCGATTCTCATCAAGGCGATCTGGGCCCCCGCGTCGCGCAGCACCTCGAGCGCCCGCACGAGCAGCGCCGCACCCAGGCCGCCGCCCCGTGCCTCCTTCTCGAGCACCAGTGCACGGATCCACGCCGCCCGCAGTTCGAGGTGCGTGTGCAGCGACGGGTCCAGCCACACGAACCCCTGGGGCCGGCCGGCGTCGCCGGACGCGAGTACGACGGACCCTGTTCCGTGGGCACGGCTCTCCGACAGCTTTTCCAGCTGAGCGGCCGGAATTCCCGAACGGCCCAGCACGTCGTCGAGAGCCGTCACCGACTCGGGGGCCTCGAGCCCGCGCGGCGCCTCCAGCACGGACCCGGCCGGGAGGGGCACCGGGTCGAGCGGAACCGCGAACGGCCCGGTCAGGCTACGGAACAGCGTCCACAGCCGGCTCACCGACGAGATCCGGAACCGTCGGGTCAGGCGCTCGGCCGCGGGATGCGTGCCGAAGGCCCAGGCGCGCAGCGCGCGCGCACCGGTCCCCATCCAGCCGTCCGGCCGGTCCACGTCGAGGCCCAGCTCCTCGACGAGCAGGGTCGCAATCCCCCGCGATCGATAGTCGGGGTGCACGACGAATTGGACGGCCCCGAGACCGTCGTCGTCCACGGCGATATTGAGGTACGCCACCACGACGAGCGGAACGTCGTCGACAGCGCTCAAACCGCGACGCGCCTTGACGGCAAGATGCGATACCCGCATCCCCGGCCGCGAACGTGCCGTGACGTCACGCGGTTCGATGCGCGAGAACCCCGCTTCGTCGTCGTATTCCGCGGCCGCGCCCACCAGGGCGAGAACTTCGTCGCGGTCGTCGTCTGCGAGTTCCTCGCACCACTGACAGGAAATCATCCGTATCACTCCTCATCGGACAGCGTCACCTAAACCTAATGCTCATTGATAACACCCGCAACGGCCGGACCTGCGAGGGTTTACACATAAATCTATGTGAGTTAGATTTAATGGGTCGATCCACACCGCATTCGGAGCCGGTGACGGGTAGCGGCGACAATGCCGGGCCCATCGACTCCGCACGACACTGGAGGAAACGCAATGACCGAGGTCGGAGCACCCCGCGAGGAACGCATTCGCCGCGCCCTGGATCACCTGCGCAACGACACGACGGACGAATTCGACCACATCACCTGGTTCCAGCCGGAGGAATTCACCGATCCGGCCGTGGCCAAGCGGGAACGTGACCTCATCTTCGGACGTGTCCCCTCGATCGTCGCTCACGGCTCCGAGATCCCCCGCGCCGGCGACTTCTTCACCCTGCAGATGCCGCGGAACAACATCATCGTGGTCCGGCAGCGCGACGGTGGCGTCAAGACGTTCGTCAACCTCTGCCGGCACCGTGGCGCCCTCCTCGAGAAGGAGGAGAAGGGCCGCTGCCGACTCTTCTCCTGCCCGTACCACCGGTGGTCGTACGACACGGACGGCAGCCTCCGGACGATTACCCGCGACAACACGTTCGGCGAGACCGACACCGCGAACATGGGCCTCGTCGAGCTGCCGACCGAGGAGCGTCACGGCTTCATCTGGGTCGTGGACGACGCGAACGCCGAGATCGACGTGGCGGGCTGGCTCGGCGAAGAGATGGACACGATCGTCGCCGGCTACGACCTCGGTTCCAAGATCGCCGTGCAGTCCGAGGGATTCGACGAACCGGTCAACTGGAAGATCATGCAGGACGCCTTCCTCGACGGGTATCACATCCAGTACGCGCATCCGAATACCGCAGCCAAGCACATTCACACCAACGTGATGGCATTCGAGGACTTCGGCAGGCACTGCCGCTTCATCGCCCCGCGCAAGTCGATCGATCGGTGGATCGAGGAGGACCCCGGCGACCGGAGCCTCGCCAAGGACATCACGGAAACCCATTTCCTGCTTCCCAACAGCACCCTGCTGCGGCAGCCGGATCACTTCCAGCTCCTCACCTTCCGGCCCCACCCCACCGATCCGCAGCGCTGCCGCATGGAGATGCGCTTGATCGTGCCGCCGGTGGCGGACACCGAGATGACCGAGGAGAAGTGGACCCGCCTGTGGAACAAGAACTGGGAGATTCTCCTCGCGGTTCTCCACGCCGAGGACTTCCCGCTCCTGCGGGACTCCCAGCACGGCATGACCAGCGCCAACGCCGGCCGAATGGTGCTGGGCCAGAACGAGGTCGCCAACCAGGTGTTCCGGCGTGAGACGCAGAAACTACTGGCAACGAACTGACAACACATGACGTGCGGGGCGCCCACCGGGCGTCCCGCATCAGGAGGAAGACATGCAGAGCGATCTGTTCGACCGGGACCACGAGTTGTTCCGCGAATCCGTGCGGGGATTCGTCGACAAGCACGTGGTGCCCCAACTCGAGAAATGGGATGCGGATCGCCTGATCGATCGCGAGACCTGGCTGGCGGCCGGTCGCCAGGGCCTGCTCGGACTGCCCGTCCCCGAGGAGTACGGCGGGCCCGGCGAACTGGACTACCGCTTCCGCTTCGTGATCCAGCAGGAGATCGCCCGGGTCGGCGCGTCGGCCCTGCAGTCCGGATTCTCCACGAACGACGACATCGTCCTGAACTACCTGCTCCGCCACGCCGACGGCGAGCAGCGTCGGCGCTGGCTGCCCGGATTCGTCACCGGCGAGACCATCGGCGCGATCGCGATGAGCGAGCCTGCCGCGGGCAGCGACCTGCGCGCCATCCAGACCACGGCGGTTCTCGACGGCGACAGCTGGGTGATCAACGGGTCCAAGACGTTCATCACCAGCGGAATCCTCGCCGACCTGGTGATCGTGTTCGCGAAGACCGATCCTTCCGCCGGCTCCCGCGGCTTCAGCCTCTTCGTCGTCGAGGACGGGACGCCGGGATTCGCCCGGGGCCGCAAACTGGATAAGCTCGGTCTGCACGCCCAGGACACCGCGGAGTTGTTCTTCGAGGACGTCCGCGTCCCCAAGGAGAATCTGCTCGGTGAGCTCGGTTCGGGATTCGCGTATCTGATGCAGAGCCTCCCCCTCGAACGACTCGGCATCGGGATCGCCGCGCAGGTGTCCGCCGAGGCGGTCCTCGGCTGGACTCTCGACTACGTCAAGGAGCGGACGGCCTTCGGCAAGCGGGTCGGGGAATTTCAGGGCCTCGGGTTCACCCTCGCCGAACTGCAGACCGCCGTCGAGGTGTCCCGCGCGTACATCGACCGGTGCGTGCGCGAGCACAACGCGGGCACCCTCACCGCGGTGGATGCGGCGAAGGCGAAGCTCTGGGCCACGGAACTGCAGGGCCGCGTCATCGATGCCGGGGTGCAGTTCCACGGCGGCTACGGCTACATGATGGAGTATCCCGTCGCCAAGGCGTACATCGATGCGCGGATCCAGCGGATCTACGGCGGCACCAACGAGATCATGAAGGAAATCATCCATCGAGACCTGATGAAGGCCTGAACGATTCCGGCAGGAAGGGGTG